>NZ_LGQU01000084.1:0-19261 GCF_003115935.1 Azospirillum sp. TSH20 | reverse complement strand
GGGGGACGCACAGCGAGGATTCTCGAAAATCCACTCCGTGCCTCCCCCTCACCCCGGCCCTCTCCCCAGGGGGGAGAGGGGGAACAGCCGCGGATTGTCCCAGGTCGGCTGCCGGTCCTCGATCACCACGCGGTGGGGCAGGGGCGTGTCGCTCTCCACCGCCACCTCGACCCAGCGCGGAACCAGCTCGTTGTTGACGTCGTCCAGAATGGCGATGGCCAGCGCCTCCAGCCCATCAGCGAAGCCGGCGAACTCCGCCAGATAGGCCACCACCGACGCCGGATCGGGCACCAGCAGGTCCGGCACCAGCCGCAGGGTCAGACGCACCCCCGGCAGCGGCTCGCCGCGCAGTTCGACCAGGAAGTCGTGGCGGGCGTCGGGGGAGCGGCGGGTGGTCAAACGCTCGCGCCTCATGCCGACACCCCCAGGCCGGCCTGCCCGGCGCGGGTCAGCTTCACCCAGCTGCGCGCCCCCGACTGGAAGGACAGGCCGCCGGTGTAGCCGACGGCCCGCACGCTGTCGGCGAAGACCTGGATCAGCTCCACCCGCAGCTCCGGCGGCAAAGCGGCATGGCTGCGCAGGATCAGGTCGAAATGATTGGGCCGCACCAGACCGTCCAGCTGCATCGGTCCGAAGCGGCTGAGGTCCAGGTCGATGACGAAGCGGCTGCCCGGCTTCGACCGTTCCTTGCCGCCGCCCTCCTCGTCCTCCTTCAGCGGATGGACATGCAGCTTGATCGGCTTCGGCCCGTTGGCGTCCATCAGCGGAATGGTGTAGCTGCGCCAGTCGCCCGGCAGCGGCTCGGCCGCCTCGCGGCGCAGACCGTCGAAATCCTTCTCCAGCCGCTCCAGCAGATCGCGGCGGCCCGCCTTGTCCAGGGCGCTTGCCGCGTCGTCGCCCAGCCAGCCCTGCGCGTCGCCGCCGCGCATCGCCGCCAGGAAGAAGCCGATGGCGGCGGTCAGCTTGCGGTTCGGCTGCGGCATCGTCGCCAGCATCGACTTGGCGAGCGCCGGATCGGCCGCCGCCAGCGTCTCCATCAGTTGCCGCATCGCCGGCCAGTCGCGCCCGTCCAGCGGACCCGGCGGGCCGGGCAGGGTGGGGGCCGCCGCCTGGGTCGCCTGGGCGAGGTCGGCCAGCGCCGCCGTCACCTTGGCCCCCGGAGGCAGGCTGGCCGGGACGTTCAGCGCCAGCATGCCCTGCTTGGTCGCCAGGATCGGCTGCCCCTGCGGCGTGCTGCCGGCCACCGTGCCGTGCAGGATGGGCGTGTCGGGCGGCAGCGCCGCCTCGTCGGGCGAAGGTTGGGACAGTGGAGTTGATTGCCCGGCGGATTGCTGGCCCGGCTGGTTCCCGGCCTGCCCGTTGCGTCCGCCCGCCTCCGGGTCGCCGGGCGGGCGCGGCTGTTGCGGCGGCGGGGTGACGGTCAGGATCTTCAGCGCCACCGTGGCGCCGCGCGGCAGGTCGGGCGGTTCGGGATTGCTGGCGGTCTTGCCGGGCTGGTTCGGCATCGTCGGCGTTTCGGCGCCGGGATGGGCAGCGTCGCCGCCCAGTTGGACCGGCGTGCCGAAGGTGGCGCTGCCGCCGCCCATCGTCGGGGCGGGTGTCGGTGAACCAGCTGTCGGCGTGGCTGGCGCTCCACCAGCCGGAGCCTCGGGCTTCGCCGGGCCGGGCGTCCCTGGAGCCGGCGTGGCGGGCGTACCCTGCGACGGCGTCGCGGCGGGAGCCAACGGCTTGGCGCCCGACCCGCCGGCCAGCACCAGCGCCGGCACGACGGTGCCCGGCAGCAGCGGCGGCAGGTTGGTCGGGACGGTCGCCCCTGTCGGGGTGGGCAGCAGGACGGCGGGCGCCGCGCCGCTTCCGCCTGCCGGGGTCGCGGTCGTTCCACCCGTCTGCGGCGCGGCCGGGCTGCCTACGGTAGGATTCCCCAAGGATTGCAGCAGGATCAGCGCCGTCGGCTTGGCCGGCAGGGCGGTGGTGGGCGCCCCCGTCGAGGGCGTGCTTCCCGGTGTGATCTGCACCGTGACCTGCTTGTCCGGCGGCAGCTCCGCCGCGCTGTCGAGCAGCAGTTCGCCCGCCGCCGTGCGCACGCGGGTCAGGCCTTCCGGAGTCTGGCCGGCGACGGTGCCGGTCAGCACCACCGGGCGCGTGACCTCCGGCAGCCGTTCGGGAAGCTGGACGACCGTGGCCTCGGCCGTGACGGGGGCGGGCGCGGCGGGGGCTGCCGCGGCGGTGGCGGCGGCAGGCGTGACCGACGGTGGGATCGCCCCGCCCATTTTTGCCGTTACTCCCGGCCGTTACTTGGCGCTGGCGAGCAGCCGCTGCACGATCGCCTCGACGTCGCGGGCCGCATCGCTGGACGGCGAGCGCGTCAGCAGCGGGGTCTGGTTGCGGATGGCGTCGCGCACCTTCAGGTCGCGGCGGATGATGCCCGCCAACGCCGGCTTGTATTTCAGGAAGTTCTGGCAGGCCTTCAGGATGGTGCCGTAGGTGCGCTCGCCGTCCTTCACGCTCTGCGCCATGTTCACGACGATCCGCAGGTCGGCCGACGGGTTGGTGGCATGGGTCAGCTTGATGAAGGCATAGGCGTCGGTCAGCGAGGTCGGCTCGTCCGTCGTCACCACCAGCGTGGTGCCGGCCGGGCCGGACAGGGTGCGCACCGTGCGGTCGACGCCGGCGCCCATGTCCATCACCACCCGGTCATAGCTCTTCGCCAGCTCCAGCAGGTCGTTGCGCAGGCCCGACAGCCGCTGGCTCGGCAGCTGCGCCAGCGTGCCGGATCCCGACCGGCCGGCGATGATGTCGAATCCGGTGTCGGGGAAGCGCTGCGCCGCCTTGGCCAGCGTCACCTCGCCGTTGATGACGGCACCCAAATCGTTCTTGGGCGAGAAGCCCAGCTGGATGTCAACGTTGGCAAGGCCCAGATCGCCGTCGAACAGCAGCGTGTTCATGCCCGCCTTGGTCAGGGCGTGGCTCAGCGTGATGGAGAACCACGTCTTGCCGACGCCGCCCTTTCCGCTGGCCACGGCGATGACGTTGGCGCCGCGCAGCGGGCGAACGTTCTTGAGGGCGGCCGGGAACACCGGATCGGTCATGGCAGGGTCCTCGACGAGGGGGAACTGGCGGCCTTAGCCTTGGTTGCGGGTTTTGCGGATGCGGGTTTCGTCGGCTTGGCGGCGGCGGCCCTGCGCGGTGGCGGCGGCGGTGGTGCCGGTTCCATCTCCGGCTCGTCCTCTTCCGGCTCATAGCCCCGCCCGAACTTCGGCTTGCGCTCGGGCGTATGGTCCGGCTCATGATCCGGCTGGCCGCCTTCGCCGATGTCGTCGTCCTCGTCCCACTCCGCGGTGCGGGCGGCGCGGCGCGGCGCCGGCTCCTTGACGGCGGGGGCCTTCTCCTCGGCCGGAATCATCATGCGGGCCAGCGCCAGCGGGTTCAACGCCGTCAGCCCTTCCGCCACCTTGGACGAGATGCTGGCGTCGCAGAAGGACAGCCGGGCGCGCGCGGCGATGGCGAGCACGCTGCCCAGCCGGCGCGCGATGTCCAGCCGGGTCACCAGCATGCGCCGCACGCCGACCGCCTTGAAGGCCAGCGCCATGTCGGCGGCCTCCATCGCGTCCAGCCCGGCCGGCAGCACCAGCACCGGCTCCACCTCCCCGGCGGAGAGCATGGCGCGCAGATCCTGCATGTCCTCGGCGTCGAACGGGTTGCGCCCGGCTGTGTCGACCAGCACGAGATCGGTGCGGCGATGCACCTCGAAGGCGCCGGCCAGCGCGTCGGGGTCCTCCACCGTCGCCAGCTTCAGCTTCATCAGCCGGGTGAAGGCGGCCAGCTGGTCGACGCCGCCGGCCCGCACCGTGTCGGTGGTGATGACGCCGACCGAGCATTTGCGGAAAACCGCCCGCGCCGCCAGCTTGGCCGCGACCAGCGTCTTGCCCGATCCCGGCGGCCCGACGAGCGCCAGCGGCTTCACCGGCGACCGGCCGTCGGGCAGCGGGTTGAAGGTGAAGAAGGAATCGAGCGCCGAGCCCAGCGCCAGCCGCGGATCCTCGGTGTCCAGCCCGGACGCCGCGTCGATCAGCTGTTCGGCCAGCGCGGCCGGCACGCCATGGCGCTGCAGGGCGTCGGCCACCACCTCGCCCACGTCGATCTCGGGTTCCACCGGCTTCGGCGGTGCCTTGCCCCGGCCGCCGCGCGCGGTGCCGGAGGATTGGGCCGGCGGCAGGTCGTCCTCTTCCACCGCCGCCGTCACGCGCACGCCGCCGCCTTCCTCCTCGCGCGTGGCGACGATGATGGCGTCGTCGCCCAGCGACTGGCGCACCATCCGCATGGCGTCGGACATGGTCTTGGCGTGGAAGGACTTCAGCCGCATCGGCAGCGCCTTCCGTCAGGTAAGGGGAGGGGACGGGCACGCACCATCAGATCTGCCCCAGGGTCTTGATGCGGGCCTTCGGGTGGATCTCGTTCTGCGACATGACCACGGTCGCCGGTCGGAACCGCTCGACGATGGAGCGGACGAAGGGCCGGATCAGCGGGCTGGTCAGCAGTACGGGGCTCTCGCCCATCATGGCATGTCGCTCGAAGGTTTGACGGACGGAGGTGATGAACTGCTGCAGGCGGGACGGGGCCATCGTCAGCTGCCGGTCGTCGCCGTCGCCCACCAGCGATTCGGCGAACCCCTGCTCCCATTCGGGCGACAGGGTGACGAGCGGGATGAAGCCCATCTCGTTCGTGTTCGCGTCGCAAATCTGCCGGGCAAGGCGGGACCGCACATGCTCGGTGATCTGGGTGATGCTGCGGGTCTGGCTGGTCGCTTCGGATACCCCTTCCAATATGGTGGGAAGATCCCGGATCGAGACCCGTTCGGCAAGGAGATTCTGCAACACCCGTTGCAATCCGCCCACAGTGATCTGGCTGGGCACCACATCGGCGATCAGCTTCTGGTGTTCCTTGTCGGTCTCGTCCAGCAGCTTCTGCGTCTCGGTGAAGGACAGCAGCTCCGGCATGTTGTCCTTGATCAGCTCGGTCAGGTGGGTGGTCACCACGGTCGACGGATCGACCACGGTGTAGCCCTTGAACAGCGCCTCCTCGCGATAACCCGGCTCGATCCAGATGGCGGGCAAGCCGAAGGTCGGCTCCACCGTCTGTTCGCCGGGCAAGCTCATGGCGTCGCCGCGCGGGTCCATCACCAACAGCATGTTGGGCCGGATGTCGCCGCGCCCGGCCTCGATCTCCTTGACGCGGATGATGTAGGTGTTGGGCGGAAGCTGCAGGTTGTCCTGGATGCGGACCGCCGGCATGACGAAGCCGACCTCGCCGGCGATCTGCCGGCGCAGGCCCTTGATCTGGTCGGTCAGCCGGTGGCTTCCCGCCTGCGGCTGGTTGATGAGGGACAGCAGGCCATAGCCCAGCTCCAGCCGGATCAGGTCGATGGCCAGCGCGGTGGCGATCGGTTCGTCCGGCGCCGGCCCGCCGCCCGGCCCGCCGCCCGGCGCTCCGCCGGCCGCCGCCGCTTCCTCCGCCGCAGCGGCCTCTTCCGCCTCCTGCTTCGCGCGCAGGCGCGGCATGTACCAGGCGGCGGCACCGACGATGCCGATGACCGGGGCCAGCGTCAGGATCGGCATGCCCGGCAGCAGGGCCAGCACGCCGATGGCGCCGGCCGACAGGGCCAGCGCCTGGCTGTGACCGGTCAGCTGCCCGACCACCGCCTTGTCGGTCGAGCCGCCCATGCCGGCCTTCGACACCAGGAAACCGGCGGAGATCGAAATCACCAGCGCCGGGATCTGCGACACCAGACCGTCACCGATGGTCAGCTTGGTGAAGGTGTCCAGCGCCGTCATCACCGGCATGTCGTGGCGCAGCACCGCGATGGTCACGCCGCCGATGATGTTGATGAACATGATCATCAAGCCGGCAACGGCGTCGCCCTTCACGAACTTCGACGCACCGTCCATCGAGCCGAAGAAGGCGCTTTCGTCCTCCAGCTCCTTGCGCCGCGCCCGCGCCGTGCCTTCGTCGATCATGCCGGCCGACAGGTCGGCGTCGATGGCCATCTGCTTGCCGGGCATGGCGTCGAGGGTGAAACGCGCCGCCACTTCGGCGATGCGGCCCGAACCGGCGGTGATGACCTTGAAATTCACGATGGTCAGGATGGCGTAGATGATCACGCCGATGACGAAATCGCCGCCCATGACCAGGCTGGCGAAGGCCTCGATCACATGGCCGGCGGCCGACGTGCCCTCATGTCCATGCGTCAGGATCAGGCGCGTGGACGCCATGTTGAGCGACAGGCGCAACAGCGTGGTGATCAGCAGGATCGTCGGGTAGGACGACAGCTCCAGCGGCTTGGAGATGAACAGCACCACCATCAGGATCAGGATGGAGATGGTGACGTTCAGCCCCAGCATCATGTCGAGCATGACGCTGGGCAGCGGCATGATCAGCCCGACCACGACGATCAGGATGCCGATGGCCATCGCCACGTCGCCGCGCTTCAGCGACGATTTGGTGACCGCCCACATCTCGCCGAAGGCGGCCATGTTGCCGCCCCCCAAACCAGGGCCGCCGCCCCCGCCGCTATTCTGCTCCGTCAGCGCCATGGATGCTCCCGCCGCTCAGGTCCCAGGTCCCGGTCGGGACGTCAGGCCGTCGCCCGTTCGTCGTTGCCCGGGGTGGGCACGCTGCGGCCCTCGTCGCCATACTGCTTCAGCTTGTTGCGCAGCGTGCGGATCGAGATGCCCAGGATGTTGGCGGCATGGGTGCGGTTGCCCAGGCAGTGGGTCAGCGTCTCCAGGATCAGGTCGCGCTCGACATCCGCCACCGTGCGGCCGATCAGCGCCGCCAGGCCGGCGCCGCTGTTCCCGGCGCTGGCGGCTGCCGCCGCGCTGCTGTTGGCCGCCATGCCATAGGGACCGGGCTTGCCGCCCTTCGGCGGGCCGTAGCTGCTCGGCAGGGCGCCTTGCGGCGGAACCACCAGCGGGGTGGACGGCTGCTGCGGCTGGGACGGCGCGGCCGGCACGGTGCCGCCGGGTCCGGCGAACGGGTTGGCGACCGGCGAATCGCTGGGGATGGAGGCCTGGGCGCTGCCTTCCGGGGCCAGCAGCTTGCTGGTCAGCATGATCGCTTCCGGTCCGACCTCTTCCCCGCGCGACAGCAGGACGGCGCGGTGCATGGTGTTTTCCAGCTCGCGCACATTGCCGCGCCAGTGATGCGACTTCAGCATCAGCATCGCGTCCTCGGTCAGGCGCTTGTCGCCCAGCCCGTTGGCCTCCGCGTATTTCTTCAGGAAATGCTCGGCGATCATCGGGATATCGGCCGGGCGTTCGCGCAAGGACGGGATCGCCACGCTGAACACGTTCAGGCGGAAGTACAGATCCTCGCGGAAATTGCCGGAGCGGACCTCCGCCTCCAGATTGCGGTTGGAGGTGGCGATCAGGCGGACATTGACCTTCACCGGCTGGCTGGAGCCGATGCGGTCGATCTCCTTCTCCTGGATGGCGCGCAGCAGCTTGGCCTGCAGGCGCGGATGCATCTCCGACAGCTCGTCCAGCAGCAGGGTGCCGTTGTTTGCCTCCTCGAACTTGCCGAGACGCCGGGCGACGGCACCGGTGAAGGCGCCCTTCTCATGCCCGAACAGCTCCGATTCCAGCAGGTTTTCCGGAATGGCGGCGCAGTTGACCGCGACGAAGGGCTCGCCCGACCGCCGGCTCTTGCGGTGGATGAAGCGGGCCATCAGCTCCTTGCCGGTGCCGCTCTCGCCGGTGATCATCACCGAAGCGTCGCTTGGCGCCACCTGCTCGGCCAGCCGCAGGGTCGCCAGCATGGCGGGGTCGCTGCAGACGATGGAATGGCTTTCCTCGGCAACCGCCTCCAGCACCGCGGCGATCAGCTCGGCGTTGGGCGGCAGCGGCAGGTATTCCTTGGCACCGGCGCGGATGGCGCGCACCGCGGCGGCCGCATCGGTGCCGATGCCGCAGGCGACCACCGGGATGGTGATCCGCTCCGACTTCAGGCTGTCGATGAAGGTCGCGATATCCAGCTTGACGTCGATCATCACCAGATCGGCGCCGGCGGCGGTACGCAAGGCGTTCAGCGCCCCTTCGATGCTGTCGGTGTGCGACACCTTGGCCCCCCGCTTCATGGCGATCTTGCCGGCGGCGGTGATGTAGCCTTCCAACGTTCCAACGATCAGCAGACGCATAGCCTTACGCTCCCACTCTCGGGGCTTCCCGGTCGAAATACTGGATCCGCTTTCCAGGCGGCAGGACGGCGTTCAGGAGCATCTCCAAACGCCGCGGATTCTCCTGGCGCGCGATGGACACGGCGCCGATGGTATAGAGGGTCTTGACCAGCGCGTCCTCCTCCGCCGCCCGCTCCACCTTGGCGGCGAGCGGGGAGAGGACGACGTTGCCGAGCACGGCCCCGTAGAAGGTCGTCAGCAGCGCCAGCGCCATCGCCGGCCCGATGGCCGACGGGTCGCTCAGGCTGCCCAGCATCTGCACCAGACCGACCAGCGTGCCGATCAGCCCCATCGCCGGCGCCACTTCCGAGGCGCGGCGCAGCACGCCGGCGCTCTTGCCGTGGCCGCCCGCGGTCGCCTCGACCTCGCCGGTCAGCATCCGTTCGATGGCGTCGGGCGGCAGCCCTTCGGTGATCAGGGTGACGCTGCGATGCAGGAAAGGTTCGCCGCGCAGTTCCGGCAGGACGTTGCGCAGGGTCTCCGGCCCGGCCCGGCGGGCGGCCTCGGCCAGCAGGATCACCTGCCGGGCCACGCCCTTGGGGTCCAGCGTCTGGTGGACCAGCACCGCCGCCGCGTTCCTCCAGGCCACCGCCACGTCGCCCAGCGAGAAGGAGGCGGTGGTGACCGCCAGCGTCCCGCCCAGCACGATCAGCAGCGACGGCGGATCGAGGAAGGCGCGGGCCGAGCCGCCGGTGGTGATGGCGATCAGGATCACCGCGGCGGCGGCGGCCAGCCCGACCAGCGTCGCCACGTCCAGCCCGCCGCGCAGCCGCACGCTCCGCCCCGGCGCGGTGGCGCCGGTATGGGCGCCGGCCGGCTCGGCCTGAGCAGCAGCGGCACGGGGGCCGCCTGCGCCATTGCCGGCGGCGGCCTTCGCGCGGGACGCGGCGCTGTCGGACGAAATCGCCATCAGCCCCGGTCCGACTTGATGATTTCCGTCATGGTCACGCCCAGCCGGTCTTCCACCACCACCACCTCGCCGCGGGCGACCAGGCGGTTGTTGACGTAGATGTCGATGGCCTCGCCGACCTTGCGGTCCAGCTCCACCACCGCGCCGCGGCCCAGCTTCAGCAGCTGCGCCACCTGCATGGTCGATTTGCCCAGCACCGCGGAGATCTGGACGGGGATGTCGTACACCGCCTCCAGATCCTTGGTGATTCCGGGGCTGGCGTATTCGTCGCCATCGCCACTCTGCAGATCGTTCAGCGAGAAATTGTCGCTCGGCATGTCGGTCTCGGACCTCCTTCATTCCGGACACCCCTTAGACGGGGGCCGGAGCCTCCAGCATGTGCGCGGCGCGGCGTTCGATTTCGGCCAGCAGCTGGGCGGTGTCCCGCTCCATGCCACCCTCGGCCCATTCGATGCGGCAGCCGCCGGGGGCGATCGACGGGTCGCCGATCACCATCAGCTTGGCGCCGAAGCCGCGCGAGCCCACCGTTTCGTCCAGATGGTCGCGCACCAGCCCCATCGTGTCCTCGGCCACCCGGATGACCAGCCGCGGCTCGTCGATCAGGTCGGTCAGGCAGGCGCGGACCATGCCCTCGACCTCGACCATGCCGCCGCGCCGCGCCCATTCGGGCAGCAGCTTGCGGACGATGGCCAGCGCCAGATGGACCGGCTGTTCGCCGCGCGCGGCGTTGCCCGCCTCGCGCTCCGCCAGCAGCCGCTGCACCCCGTCGGCGATCTGCGACAGGGCGTTGGCGATGCGGTTGTTCACCGTCGCCTCGATCTCCGCCTTGCCGCGCTCGTAGCCGGTGTTCTGGCCGGCGGCCATGCCGTCGGTGAAGCCCTTGCCATAGCCCTCGGAGGTGCCCGCCGACTTACCGGCGGCCATGCCCTCCTCGTAGCCCTGGGCGCGGGCGGCAGCCAGCTCCTCCTCGCCGAAAGTCGGGGCGGGCGGCAGTTCCGGCTCCGGCTCGGGTTCCGGATGGGCCGACAGCTCGTCCTCGGGCAGCAGGTCGTCGTCCTCCACATGGGTCATGCGGGGAACGGCGTCCACGTCGAAGGACTCGTCGAAGAGGAATTTGCGCACGCTCATCGCCGCGGTCCTTCCCCGAAGTCAGTGGAAACGGAGGCCGGCATCGCTCAGCTCTCCTGATACAGCCAGTTGCGCAGGATGGAGACCGCCTCTTCCGGATGCTTGTCGACGATCTCGCCGACCTTGCGCAGGGAGGACGCGCGGACGCGGCCTTCCACCCGGTTGATGTCGATCATCTGCTCCAGCTCCTCGTCGGCCTGCGCCGCTTCCAGCGCCAGATCCTGGGCCAGCGCGCCGGTGGGGGCGGCGAGCGCGGCCGGCATGCCGGCCTGATCGGTCAGCAGGCGGTCCATCTCGTCCTCCTCCTGCATCTCCGCCTTCTCGAAGGCGCGGGAGATCAGCGGGCGGATGACCAGCAGGATGATGAGGACGGCGACGATGCCCAGCACGACCATCTCCGCGATGCGGAACAGGTCGTCCTTGGTCATGCCCATGAACAGCTCTTCCGGCTTCTGGATGTCGTCCTCGGGCGACCAGAAGCGCATGTTCACCACTTCCAGCGAGTCGCCGCGCACGGCGTCCAGCCCGACGGCGGACCGCACCAGCGCCTTGATGCTCTCGATCTCCTGCTCGCTGCGCGGCTGGTAGGTCGGCCCGTTGTCCTTGCTGGTCTGATAGGTGCCGTCGACCAGGACGGCGACCGACATGCGGCGCACCTGACCCGCCTCGCGGACATGCGACTTGGTGGTCTTGGTGATCTCGTAGTTGATCGTCTCTTCGGCGCGGGACGACTTGTTGGAGGACAGCGGGCTGGCGCTGCTGCTGGCCTGGGCCGTCGGCAGGTTCTGGTCCACCGTCACCGGGGCCAGCGGATCGCGGTCGCTGCTCTCGTTCGATTCGTTGACGGTCTGGGTCGAGCGGACGACCTGGCTTTCCGGATCGAAGATTTCCGACTGGGTGGTGATGCGGTCGAAGTCGAGGTCGGCCGACACCTCGGCCCGGACCTTGCCGTAGCCCAGCGTCCGGCCCAACAGATCCTCGATGGTGCGGGCCATCCGCCCCTCAAAGGCCTGCTTCTTCTCCTCCGCGCTCGCCATCATCGCTTCGGCGGTGTCGCTGCCGGTGCCGCGCGCCAGCAGGTTGCCCTTGTCGTCGACGATGGAGATGCGGTTGGGGTCCAGGTTGGGGACGGAGGCGGCGATCAGCTGCTGGATGGCCTGGATGTTCTCGCGGCTCAGCTTGGCGCCGGGGCGCAGCTTCAGGAAGACGCTGGCGGTCGCCGGGTTCTGCTGGCGGGCGAACAGCTCGCGCTTGGGCAGCACCAGATGCACGCGGGCCTGCATGACGCCGTTCAGCGTCTGCACCGTGCGCGCCATCTCGCCTTCCAGCGCGCGCAGGTGGTTGATGTTCTGCATGAAGCTGGTGGCGCCGAACCCCTCGCCCTTGTCGAACAGCTCGTAGCCGACCGATCCGCCCGACGGCAGGCCCTGGGCCGCCATGCGCATGCGCATCGGTCCGACCTGATCGGCGGGGACGGTGATCTTGGTGCCGGACTTGTCGACGCTGTAGGGGACCTTGGCCTCCTCCAGCTTCTTGGCTATGGCCGCCGCCTCCGACTGCTGGAGGTCGGAATAGAGCAGCTCCATTTCCGGCGTGGACAGCCGGGTGGTCAGATAGACGAAGAATCCGATCAGCAACAGCCCGACGCCGCCGATCGCCGCAAGGCGTGCGGGTCCGAGATTGCGCAAGGTCTGCAGCAGGTTGTTCACGCGCGGTCCCCGATCGGAAATCTTCCCGGCATACTCTCCACACGTCTCCGTTTCGCGATTGCGAGACGGTTTGTGCAAGTTCCGCGCCGGGCATGCCTATGTTGGGGCATGCTGCGGTGTCTTGATGAAGAGAGGGTTAATCGGCGGCAGTTTTTGCCGGGCGCCCGGCAAAATATGCCTAGTGCCCCGCAAATGTTGCAGCCCTGCGGCGGCTGTGCAACGGCTTCGCTCGCAACCTTGGGTCACAATGCCGCAGCCGGCTCCGGGCGTGAGCGGAGCCGCCCGGCGGACGCGACTGTGGGTAGGGCGATACCGCTCAATGCGCGAAAAGAGTGCGGTCCTATGACCAACCGGCCGATTCCCGCGAAAACCGCCCTGCCCAAAAGAGGTAACTGGTCCAGCAGCGGTTGACATCGGCAGGTCGCGGTCATAGCTGAGTTGCAATCCGTCCCCGTGACCGGCCGATTCGTCTTCCCGGCGACGTGTTCCTAAGCTTCGGCGCCAGTGGAGGCGTTCCGGATGGCGGCGGGAGGAGTCGGCTGCCGGGACCAGTGCGGGCCAGTACAGGATCGAAGGGGAAAAGCCATGAAACGGCGTGGGCGCGAAAAGAAGGAAGGCCTGAACGAGGTCGATGTGTTCGTCGGCCAGCGCCTGCGGGAGCTGCGCATGCTCGCCGGCCTCAGCCAGAGCGACGTCGCCGCGGCGTTGGGGCTGACCTTCCAGCAATTGCAGAAGTACGAGCGCGGCTTCAACCGCGTGTCCTCCAGCCGCCTGTTCAAGCTGGGCCAGTTCTTCCGTGTGCCCGTCTCCGTCTTCTTCGAAGGGCTGGAGAACCGCCAGCAGGCGGGCGAGGGCGGCGAGATGCCCGCGGCGGCCGGCGGCGAGGAGCAGGAGAACACGCTGCAATCGCGCGAGGCGCTGATGCTGGCGCGCTATTTCCAGAGCATCCGCGACCCGCAGATCCGCGCGGCCATCCGCGAGCTTGCCGAGCGCTGCGCCGAGCAGCAGGCCGACGGCGCCTCCACCGGCGCGGCGCCGGCCCCCAAGCGCGGCCGTGGCCGCAGGGCGGAGCAGGGCGGCCACGCCTGATTCCGACTGGGGGTCTCAGGCCGGCTTCAGCCGCCGGTAATGCTCCAGGAAATCGGCCAGCGCCTCCTCCGGGCCGAGCGGCACGATGGCGGCCTCGTCCGGGTCGGGCAGGTCGCGCCAGTTGACGCGGTGCGGCGCGCAGAGGTCGCGCAGTTCGGTCGCCAGCGCCCGCTGGTCGGCCAGCTTGACCGCCTTCGGCTCCGGATGGCGGAAGCCGAAGCGCAGGGCGAGCGCGCTCTTGATCGGCTCCACTGCCTGCCGGATGGCGTCGCGGCCGATCCGCACCTTCCACGGCGTCGGCCAGTCGCCGGTGAAGGCCTCCTCGCAGTCATGCATCAGCGCGTCGTAGGCATAGCCCTGCGGCGCCAGCCGGCTGGCCAGGACGCAGTGCTGGGCCACGCTGAAGAAGCGCTGGGTGTTGCCGACGAAGCGGCACTGGTAGGCCAGCGGCCGGGCAATGTCCTCGATGTCGAAGGGGCCGAAGTCCGGCCGCTCCAGATCGACGGTGCGACCCGAATAGGTGATCATCACCGCCGTCGGCTCGGGTACGTCGAGCAGATCGAACTGGTCGGGATGGGTGACGCGCGGCGACCCGCCGCGCCGCTTCGGCGCTGCTTTCTTCATGCCCCGAGTCTCTAGCAGATCGGTCCCGCGCCGCTCAACCGCGCGTAATCTCCCTCTCCCCCCGGGGCTATGACATTCACACATCTCAGCGTCACGTAAGGCATTGGGATAAAGCAATTTTGTCGGCCGTCTTTTGTCGGCCGTCATTCCCGCGAAGGTGGGAATCCAGCCACATCCGCCGCTGATCCGCGGAGTTTCCTGGTTCCCCACCTTCGCGGGGATGACGCAAAGTTCCTTTTGTTCCAGATGCTTAGCAATAGTTGGGATTGTGTGAATGCCATAGCCCCCGGGGAGAGGGTCGGGGTGAGGGGGATGCACAGGGTGGATTTGGTGGGAAGCGGAGAGTGCGCGATTCTTGAAGATCCTCGCCGCGCGACCCCCTCACCCTAACCCTCTCCCCGGGGGGGAGAGGGGATACTTTCTGCCGGGTCGCGCACCAGGCTGCTGGTGGCGGCGACGGTGGTCTCCAGCAGGGGCAGCAATGCTGCGACCTTCTCGGTGTCGGCCGGGCTGTCGTTGATGGCGCGGGCGATGGCGGCCATGCGCGGAGCGCCGAAATTGGCGGCCAGCCCGGTCAGCGTGTGGGCCGCCTGCTTCAGCTCCTTCGGCCGGCCGGCCTGCAGGGCGGAGCGGATCGCCGTCAGTTCGCGCAACGCCGTCTCCGGCAGCAGTTGCAGCATGCCGTCCAGCGCCTCGCCGCCCAGCGCCAGCCGCAGCTCCGCCAGCTTGACCCGGTCGATCAGCGGCAGGGACGAGAACTGGCCGCCCTCCGCCGCCGGGCGGCTGGGCATCGGCACCACCCGTCCGTCCTGCGGCCGGGTCGCCAGATCGATCAGCACGGCGTTCAACTGCTCCCAGTCGATCGGCTTGGTCAGATAGGCGTCCAGCCCGGCGGCCATATGGCCGTCGCGATGCTCCGGCAGGGCGTCGGCCGACAGCCCGACGATGGGGATGCGCGCCACCGGCCCGTCCATCCGGCGGATCGCCCGCGCCGTCGACCGGCCATCCAGCACCGGCATTTCCATGTCCAGGATCAGCGCGTCGTAATCGGCCGCCGTGACCGCGGCCAGCGCCGCCCGCCCGTCGGCCACCGCGTCGATCTGATGGCCGATGCGGGTCATCATGGCGACGATCAGCATGCGGTTGATGTCGTTGTCCTCAGCCAGCAGAAGCCGCAGCGGCACCCGCGTCGGCTCCGGCATCTCCGCCGCCGACAGGGCCGGCCGGGAACCGAGGTCGGCGGCCGGCTGCGCCTCCGCCAGCCGGCTGCGGATCGAGAAGCGGAAGGTGGACCCGCGGCCGGGCGCGCTGGAGACGGTGATCTCGCCGCCCATCGCCTCCACCAGCCGCTTGCAGATCGCCAGCCCCAGCCCGGTGCCGCCATATTTGCGGCTGGTCGACACGTCGGCCTGGACGAAGGCATCGAACAGGCGGGCGCGCTGCTCCGCCGTCATGCCGATGCCGTTGTCCTGCACCTCGAACCGCAGGATCACGGAGCCATCCGGCGCGCCCAAGTCGCTCGACGGGCCAACGGGAGGGTCCGGCGACCACACGGCGATCTCGATGGCGCCGCGGTCGGTGAACTTGATGGCGTTGGACACCAGATTGAACAGCACCTGCCGCAGCCGGGTCGGGTCGCCGCGGATGTGGCGCGGCGTATCCTCGGCGATGGAGGCCGACAGGCTCAGCCCCTTGGCCGCCGCCCGCACCAGGAACAGCTGGACCACGTCCTCCACCAGCCGGGGCAGCGAGAAGTCGATCTCTTCCAGCGTCAGCTGTCCCGCCTCGATCTTGGAGAAGTCGAGCACGTCGTTCAGGATCGTCATCAGCGTGTCGGCCGACGAGCGCAGCGTCTTGACGAAGGCCTTCTGCTGGTCGTTCAGCCCGCTGCCCATCAGCAGGTCGCCCATGCCGATCACCGCGGTCATCGGCGTGCGCAGCTCGTGGCTCATCATCGCCAGGAAGCGCGACTTGGCGCGGCTGGCGTTCTCCGCCGCGATGCGGGCGGCCTCCGCCTCCTCCCGCGCGCCGTCCAGCTTCTCGGCCAGGGCGAAGGTCTCGGCCGCCAGCTTGGTCAGCTGCTCCTCGGCGTCGCGCAGTTCTTCCTGCGACCGGCGGCTGTGGGTGACGTCGGCGCAGGAGGCGGCGATCCAGCGCGTCGAACCATTAGGCCCCGGCACTGGCCGCAGGCTCAGCGCGTTCCAGAAGGCGGTGCCGTCCTTGCGGTAATTCAGCACCTCCACCGACAGTGGCCTCGCCTCGGCCAGCGCGGCGCGGATGGCCGACGCCGTCTCCGGGTCGGTGGCCGGCCCCTGCAGGAAGCTGCCGTCCTGGCCGATCACCTCGTCGGCCGCATAGCCGACCATCTCCAGGAAGGCGCGGTTGCAATAGACGATGGGGTGGTTGGGGAGGGTGGCGTCGGACACGGCGATGCCGCCGCCGCTGGCCTCCACCACGGCGGCGAACATCGCTGCGTCGGGCGAACTGCCTAAGGGGGACAGGGGGGCGGCGGGCGGCGGGGTCAAGGGAGGAGCGGTCCTGATCGGTTCGGAAGGGCTGGCCTTGCGGCGGGTGGCAAGGATAGGACGTTGCGTGCCCGATTGCCATTCCCCGTCGGCGGGATCCGGGTGTCCGTCGTCCGGCAATGGCGATTCCGTTAACGACTGCGCAACAATACATCCAGAAAACTGTGTCGTCCGGCCGCGCGGCCAGCGTCCGGGTGAACACAGGCGGAGCGGAGAGCGTCATGGTGGTGGAGGCAGGTGGGCGGACCCGCCAGGTCCGGACGATACATGATCTCGGTGTGCTTCTGGTCGAGGACGACGACTTCACCCGCAAGCTGATCTACCGGCTGCTGCACGACATCGGGCTGCGGACGGTATTCGAGGCGGCGGACGGCGTCCAGGCGCTCGACATCCTGCGCAAGAACGGCGAGGACGTCGACGTGGCGATCTGCGACCTGGAGATGCCGCGGATGACCGGGTTGGACCTGCTGCACGCCCTGCGCACCGCCACCGGCAACCCGCTGGCCGACCTGCCGGTGCTGGTGCTGACCGGCCACCGCGAGGCGGATGTGGTGAAGCGCGCCATCGCCTATGGCATCTCCGGCTACCTGGTGAAACCGGTCTCGAAGGCCGACCTGACGAAGCGCCTGGCCTTCGTCATGCAGAAGCGCCAATAGCCTGGACGGGCAGGGCGCGCCCTACTGTCCGTTCCCCCGGTCCGACCTCAACCGGCGCTGGCGCTTTCTCCGCCCTTCCTGTAGAAGGGAGATCGCTACCGCCGCGACGCGAAAGGTCCATGGGTTCCTGCCATCCTTCGCCCGGCCCGCTCCGATCCCGTTTCCGGCATCGGGGAGAGCCGTGAGCAAAGATCGACCTCCCGGGTCGTCCCCCAGGTCGTACGACGCACCCCATCCCAGTCCGGAAAGGGCCAGTGCGGAAGGGAGTTGTGCGCGCGTTTCGGACCTGCTGGACGACTTCCTGACGCGCGGCGCCGCCACCGCCACCGGGGCCGCCTCCGGCGATCCCCTTTCCAACGATCCGACCGTCCCGTCCCGCATTCCGCCCGGCGAAATGTCTTCGCGAATCTCGCTCGGCGAGATTATGGACGCGCTGGGCGACCGTGCCTTCGGCGCGCTGCTGCTGATCCTTTCCATTCCCAACGTGCTGCCGGTTCCCGGCCTGTCGACCGCCACCGGCGTGCCGATGATCCTGCTCGGCGCCCAGATGGCGCTGGGCCGGCATGGCCCCTGGCTGCCGCGCCGCATGCTGGCCGCCAGTTTCGACCGCAAGGCCTTCCTGGGCGTGATCCGCCGGGCCAAGCCCTGGGCGGAGCGGGTGGAGCGCCATTTGCGCCCACGCATGCCGGTGCTGGCCGGTCCCACCGCCGAACGGCTGCTGGGGCTGGCGGTGATGGTTCTGGCGGGCATCCTGTCCCTTCCCATCGTTTTCGGAAACCAGCCCCCTGCCTTCGCCATCGCGCTGATCGCGCTGGGGCTGATGGAATCCGACGGTGCCTTCGTCTCGGCCGGCCTGATCGCCGGCCTTCTGTCCATCGCCATCATCGCCGCCGTCCTGCTCGGTCTCGGGCAGGCGGCGGTCGCCGTGGCGCAACAATTGATCGGTTGAGGGAGCGCCCCAAAGGGCACAACGCCATGATCTGGGAACTGTTGGTCATCGTCTTGCTGATCCTGCTCAACGCCTTCTTCGCGATGTCGGAGATGGCGCTGGTGTCGGCGCGCCGCGCCCGGCTTCAGCAGATGGCCGAGGAGAAAGGCGGCGCGGGCGCCCGCGTCGCGCTGGAGCTGTCGGAGGATCCGAGCCGCTTCCTATCCACCGTGCAGGTCGGCATCAGCCTGACCGGCATCATCGCCGGCGCCTATGGCGGCTCCACCCTGGCCGAACGGCTCGGCGGCGTGCTGGACGAACAGGTCGCCTGGATCGCCCCCTACGGTCACACCGTCGCGTTCGCCCTGGTGGTCGCCGCCATCACCTATTTCTCCCTCATCATCGGCGAACTGGTGCCCAAGCGCGTCGCCCTGATCTCGTCGGAGCGGATCGCCGCCATGGTCGCCGCCCCGATGCGGACGGTGTCGCGGCTGTCGGCCCCGGTGGTCTGGCTTCTCGGCGTGTCGAGCGACGCGGTGCTGAAGCTTCTGCGCCTGCCGACCTCGCGCGAGCAGACGGTGACGGAGGAGGAGGTCAAGACCCTGATCGCCGAAGGCACCCAGAGCGGCGTCTTCGAGCCGGCCGAGCGCCAGATGATCGAGGGGGTGATGCATCTGTCCGACCGCACGGTGCGGTCGATCATGACGCCGCGCCCCGACCTGATCTGGCTCGACATCGACGACAGTTCCGACGCCATCGGCCGCGAGATCTGCGACAGCGGCTATTCCCGCTTCCCGGTCTGCCGCGGCGACGTCGACGAGCTGCAGGGCATCGTCGCGGCCAAGGCGCTGCTCGACCAGTCGCTGAAGGGGGTTTCCTTCGACATCCGGGCGGCGATGGTCCAGCCGCTGGTCGTCCATGACGGCACGCCGGTCTTCCGCCTGCTCGACCTGTTCAAGCAGGCCAGCGTCCACATGGCGGTGGTGGTGGACGAGTACGGCAGCGTCGAGGGTCTGGTCACCATGACCGACATCCTGGAGGCGATCGCCGGCGAACTGCCCGACAGCAGCCACGAAGGCGACACCGCCGCCGTCCAGCGCGAGGACGGCAGCTGGCTGGTCGACGGCATGACCCCGGTCGAGGAGGTCGAGGCGCTGGTCGGCGTCAAGAACATGAAGGGGGAGGGCGATTTCCACACCATCGCCGGCTTCCTGCTCGATCATTTCGGTCACGTTCCGACCGCGGCGGAGCATTTCCACTGGAACGGCATCCGTTTCGAGGTCGTCGACATGGACGGCCGCCGCATCGACAAGGTGCTGATCCAGCTGAACCCGGAGGTTTCGGAGGGGTAGGGGAGTCGGATTCTTGCGACGCTAGACCCCCACCTAACCTCCCCCGCTCTCAGCGGACCTGCGGTCCGCCTGCCGCGTCAGCACAAAGCGAAGCTTTGTGCGAGAGCTGG
>NZ_LGQU01000141.1:0-19432 GCF_003115935.1 Azospirillum sp. TSH20 | reverse complement strand
ATGGTGCCGCGGCGAACCTGAAGGTTCACCTCCTTCACCGCCACGAACCCCTTGAACTCCTTCGTCAGGTTGCGCGCTTCCAGGATGATGTCGTCGTTCGGTGCGGCGTTCATCGGTCGCGAATTCTCCTCCCATTCGTCCTTATGTCCGGGCTCCAAGCCCAGGGCTTATTTCCGACAACGCATGTCGGGGCCGCCATGCGGCGGGACGTTTCACCGATTGTTGTACGCACAAAGCGTGCCACGGCCGGGTTCGCTTCGGTCGGGCCATCGGCCCCGTTGTTTCTCCGCCGGTTTTGCTGCAGCACCCTCCATCCGCTGGCTCACCTTAGCACCGGAAAGTGTCGGATTTCCGGACACTCTGTCCGCGAAACATGACAGCATCCAAAATGTCGGTACGCAAGACCGTCCGTGCGGCAGACGCCTTATTGTGGGCTTGCCAAACGCGCACGGCACTGCGATGGTGGCCGTCCGACGGTGCCCTGCCCGTCCTGACGGGCGGCGGGGATAATAGGGAATGCGGTGCGGAGCTTCTTTGGAAGCGCCAATGCCGCGGCTGCCCCCGCAACTGTAAGCGGCGAGCATCCCGTCCATCATGCCACTGGCCTTCAAAGGGCCGGGAAGGCGGACGGCGATGCGGCGACCCGCGAGCCAGGAAACCTGCCGGCGGACGTACCAACCTTTCCCAACCCCGCCGGGTGTGGCGGGAGAGCAAGGATGTCTTCGATGACCACCCGTTCGATCGATACCGCCGCCGGTTCCGCGACCCGCAGCACCGCCCAGACCGCGGTCGCCGCCTTTGCCGCGATCCTGCTCGGCAGCTTCCTGCTGTACGGCGTCGGCTTCGCCCAGCCGCAGCAGATCCACGACGCGGCCCACGACGCCCGTCACTCCTTCGCGTTCCCCTGCCACTAAGCAGCGGGTCATGGATCTGATCCGGCGGCTGTTCACAGCCGCTTTGGTCGCGGGCGTGCTCTCCGGCACGGCCGCGTCCGTCGTTCAGCAGGCGACGACTGTCCCGCTGATCCTCGAAGCCGAGAAGTATGAGGTGGTCACTCCGCCTCCTGCGGTCTCGGCGGCGCCTGCCGGCGCGCCTGCGCCGTCGCACCAGCACGGCCCCGTGCGCGAGATCGGCGAGGGGGTGCCGACCACGCTGGACGAGGCGATGCAGCGCATCGGCCTGACCATCGTCGCCAACCTGCTCACCGGCGTCGCCTATGCGCTGCTGCTGGGTGCCGCGATTCTGCTGGCCGGCCGGCCGATCGATGCGCGGCGCGGGCTGGTGTGGGGCATGGGCGGCTTCGTCGCCGTCTCGCTGGCGCCCTCCTTCGGCTTGGCCCCGGAACTGCCGGGTATGGCCGGGGCGGAGCTTGAGCTGCGCCAGCTCTGGTGGCTGTCCGCCGCCGCCGGGGCCGGCGTCGGCATGGCCGCGCTCGCCTTCGCCCGCAACCGTCTGGTCATCGCCGCCGCCATCCTGGCTGCCGCCCTGCCCCATCTGATCGGCGCGCCCCATCCGGAAAGCGCCGAAGGTGCGGTTCCGCCGGAACTGGCCGCCCGCTTCGTCACCGCCTCTCTCGGCGGGGCCGCCCTGTTCTGGGCGATCCTGGGCGCCACCTGCGGCTGGCTGATGAGCGGTCTGGTCCGCGATACCGAGTCCCGCCCGGCCCTGCGGGTCCAGCCCGGCGCGCGTTAAGGAAACAAGTCCATGTCCGCACTTGCGAAAACGGCCGCCGGCAAAGTCCCGGCGACCGTCATCACCGGCTTCCTCGGCGCCGGCAAGACCACGCTGATCCGTGGCCTGCTGGAAAAGGCCGAGGGCCGCCGGTTGGCGCTGATCATCAACGAGTTCGGCGATGTCGGCATCGACGGCGACATCCTGCGCGCCTGCGGCAACCCGACCTGCACCGAAGACGACGTGATCGAGCTGGCGAACGGCTGCCTGTGCTGCACCGTCGCCGATGACTTCGTCCCGGCCATCGAAAAGCTGCTGGCCCGGCCGGAACCGCCCGAGCACATCGTGATCGAGACCAGCGGCCTCGCCCTGCCGAAGCCGCTCGTCCAGGCCTTCCACTGGCCGGCGATCAAGACGCGGGTCACGGTCGACGGTGTCATCGCCGTGGTGGACGCCGCCGCGGCGGCGGAGGGCCGCTTCGCCCCCGATCCCGCGGCGCTGGAGGCTCAGCGCGATGCCGCCGGCACAGTCGATCATGAGACGCCGATCGAAGAGGTCTTCGAGGATCAACTGCTTTGCGCCGACCTGATCGTCGTCAACAAGACCGATCTGGTCGCCGCCGGCGACCTCGCCCGTGTCGAGGAACTGATCCGCGGCGCCCTCAACCACACGGTCGGCCGCGACGCCAAGCTGGTCCGCGCGTCGCAGGGCGCCGTCGATCCGCTGGTCCTTCTCGGCGTCGGTGCGGCGGTGGAGGACGACCTCGCCAACCGTCCCAGCCACCATGACGACGAAGAGGGTCACGACCACGACGACTTCACCAGCTTCGTGGTGGAGCTGCCGTCGCAGCCCGACCCCGCCCGTCTGGCGATGACGCTGGAACAGGTCGCCGGCCTGCATGGTGTTTTGCGCCTGAAGGGCTTCATCGACGTGCCCGGCAAGCCGATGCGCCTGCTGGTCCAGGGCGTCGGCACCCGCATCCAGACCCACTACGACCGCCTGTGGAAGCCCGGCGAGGAGCGCCGCAGCCGTCTGGTGGTGATCGGCGAGACCGGGCTGGACCGCGATGCTGTGATTAGGGCGGTTGTTGGGTAAGGTTTAGGCTCGGTGCGGAGTTAGACCCCCACCTAACCTCCCCCGCTTTTGCGGGGGAGGCACTGCCGCCGTTTTTCTGGACAAGTACTCCGCCGCACAAGCGCTTAGTCCCCTCCCCCGCGAGAGCGGGGGAGGGTTAGGGTGGGGGCAAGTGGCCTCCACTCCTTGAACGTATCCGCGGACACCCATGCACCTGCTCGCCGCCCGCCAGGACGAACTGGACGCCGGCCCCCAGGCGGAAGATCTGGGGCAGACGCCGGCCGACCTCGTCATGCTGTCCTTTTCCGACAGCGACCTGACCGCGCTCGCCACCGCGTGGCGCTCGGCACGCGACCGGCTGCCCAGCCTCCGGCTCGCCAACCTCAACCGGCTCGGTCACCCCCTGTCGGTCGATCTCTACGCCGAGAACATCGTTGCCAAGGCGAAACTGGTGGTCCTGCGTCTGCTCGGCGGCAGCGGCTATTGGCGTTACGGCCTCGACCGCCTCTCCGCGCTCTGCCGCGAGCGCAACATCCCGCTGGCCGTCCTGCCCGGCGAGGCGCAGCCCGACCCCAACCTCACCGCCTACGGCACGGTCCCGCCAGACGCCGCCGACCGCCTCTGGCGCTACTTCACCGAGGGCGGCCCGGCCAACATGGCCCATCTGCTGGCCTGCGCCGCGACGCTGGCCGGCAAGCCCCTGCCCCATGACGACCCCGCCCCGGTCCCGCGTTTCGGCGCCTATGACGGCTGGAGCGGTGCCATCCCCGCCGACGCTCCCGTCGCCGCGGTGGTCTTCTACCGCTCCCACCTGCTGGCCGGAGACCTTGCGCCGGTCCACGCGCTCTGTGACGCCTTGGCCACGCGCGGCCTCGCCCCCCGTCCGCTGTTCGTCGCCAGCCTGAAAGAGCCGGACTGTGCCGCGTGGATGCGCGCCAGCCTGACCGCGCAGAACGCCGCCGTGGTCGTCAACACCACCGCCTTCTCGGCGGCGCGCGATGACGGCTCGCCGCTGGAGGCCAACGGCAGTCCGGTCCTGCAGGCCATCCTCTCCACCACGCCGGAAGCCGGCTGGCAGGCCTCATCGCGCGGGCTGGGTCCGTCCGACCTCGCGATGAACGTCGTGCTGCCGGAGATGGACGGCCGCATCATCGCCCGCGCCATCGCCTTCAAGGCGGTGGGCGACCCCGACCCCGACCTGCAATTCGCCGCGCCCGTACTGCGCCCAATCCCCGACCGGGTGGCCTTCACCGCCGACCTCGCGGCCAGCTGGGTCCGCCTGTCCCGCACCGCTCGGGCGGAGCGGCGGTTGGCGCTGGTGCTGTCCGACTATCCCGGTCCCGGCGGCGGAATCGGCCATGCCGTGGGCCTCGACAGTCCGGCCAGCACGGTGGCGATCCTCCACCACCTGTCCGCCGAGGGCTACAGCCTGTCCGCAATTCCAGACAGCGGCGCGGAGCTGATGGCAACCCTCACCGCCACGCCCACCCCGACCCTGTCGCTGGCCGAATACGAGCGCCTCGCCCCGCCGGAGCTGCGTGCTCGCATCGCCGAGACCTGGGGCGAACCCGCCACCGATCCGGCCTGCCGCGACGGAACCTTCGCCTTCCGCGTTTTGCCCTGCGGCAACGCCGTGGTGGCGGTGCAGCCCAGCCGCGGCCACGGTGCCCTGACCACCGCCCAGCACCACGACCCCGACACCCCGCCCAGCCATGGTTATCTCGCCTTTTACCTGTGGCTGCGCCATGCCGTCGGCATCCATGCCCTGGTGCAGATCGGCGCCCACGGCACGCTGGAATGGCTGCCGGGCAAGGCGGTGGCGCTGTCGGCCGACTGCTGGCCGGAGATCGTCGGCGGCGCCCTGCCGACCCTTTATCCCTTCATCGTCAACAATCCCGGCGAGGGCGTGCAGGCCCGCCGCCGCCTGGGCGCCGTTCTGATCGGTCACCTGACCCCGCCGCCGGTGGAATCCGGCCTCTACGGCGACCTCGCCGCACTGGAAACCGCCATCGACGAATATTCGCAGGCGACCGGGCTGGATCCGCGGCGGCTGGGCATGCTGCGCGAGACAATCCTCGACCTCGCCTGGAAATCCGGTGTCGCCGCCGACTGCAATCTGCGCCCCGACGACGATCCCGACGCCATCCTGTCGCGGCTGGACGCCCATCTCTGCGACATCAAGGAGTTGCAGATCCGCGACGGTCTGCATGTCTTCGGCCAAAGCCCGACCGGCGAGCGCCGCGACCGCCTGACCGCCGCCGTCGCCCGCACGGCAGATCCGCTTGCCGTCGCCAGCGCCGTCGATGCCTGCGGCGAGGCGGAAATGCGGGCGCTGCTCGACGGGCTGGACGGCCGCTTCGTCCGTCCCGGTCCCGGCGGCTCGCCGGCGCGCGGGCGGGCGGACACGCTGCCGACCGGCCGCAACCTCTATGCGCTCGACCCGCGCGGGGTGCCGACGCCGACCGCCTGGACGCTGGGCTGGCAGGCGGCGGATGCGCTGATCACCCGCTATCTTCAGGACCATGGCGACTGGCCGCGCCGGCTGGTGGTGGATTGCTGGGGCACCCCGGCCATGCGCACCGGCGGCGACGAGCTGGCCCAGGCGTTGGCCCTGCTCGGTGTCCGCCCGATCTGGGAGAACGGCTCCGGCCGCGTCACCGGCTACGAGATCATGCCGGCCGGCGTGCTCGGCCGTCCACGGGTGGACGTGACGCTGCGCATTTCCGGCCTGTTCCGCGACGTCTTCCCGCAGCAGATCGCCCTGTTCGACCAGGCGGTGCGCGCCGTCGCCGGGCTGGATGAACCCGACGATACCAACCCGCTGGCCGCCACCGCGCGGGCGGAGGAACAGCGCCTCGCAGCATCCGGCACCGCTGCGGAAGATGCCCGCCGCTGGGCCACCGCCCGCATCTTCGGCGCCGCGCCCGGAATCTACGGCACTGCGCTGTCCGGCATGATCGCGCGCGGCGACTGGACGGCGCGGGCCGATTTCGGCGCCGCCTATCTGGAGGGCGGCTGCCACGCCTATGGCGCCGGGCTGGAGGGCGTCCCCCTGCCCGCCTTGTTCCGCCGGCGGGTTGGCGGTGCCGACGCGCTGGTCCACCACCAGGACCAGCGCGAGCATGACGTGCTGTCCACCGATGGCTTCATGCAGTTCGAGGGTGGATTCGCCGCCGCCGCCGCGCTGGAGGACTCCGAACCGGCGCTCTATCATCTCGACAGCGCCGATCCGGAAAAGCTCGCCGTCCGCACCCTGGCGGAGGAGATCGCCCGCACCCTGCGCGGCCGGGCGGCCAATCCGCGCTGGATCCAGGGGATGATGCGCCACGGCTATCGCGGGGCGGCGGAACTGGCGGCCGGCGTCGACACGCTGTTCGCCTTCGCTGCCACCACCGACGCCGTACGTCCCGCCCATTTCGACCAGCTGTATGACGCGTACGTCGAGGATGCGGAGGTGTGGGACTTCCTGTCGCATGCCAATCCTGCCGCCGCCCGGCACATTCTGGCACGCATGAGCGAGGCGCTCGACCGCGGCCTGTGGCATCCCCGCCGCAATTCCACCGCGGAGGATCTGCGGCGCCTCCGGGAGACCGCCGTATGACCAACCCTGTCGCCAACCAGCCGAGACGCCGCGGCACCTGCCCCGGCGTGCTGGCGCCAATGCAGGTCGGCGACGGATTTCTGCTGCGCGTCCGCGTCCCCGCCGGCGTGCTGCCGGCCGAGCATGCCCGCCGCATCGCGGATTTGGGGGATCGTTACGGCAACGGTCTGATCGACCTCAGCCAGCGCGGCAATCTTCAACTGCGCGGCATTACCGCCGACGCGCTGGAGCCGGTGACCGACGCCCTGCGCGCCATGGGCTACGTCTCCAGCGATGCAGCGAGCGAGGCGGTGCGCAATGTGCTGTGCTCCCCCACCGCCGGGCTGGACCTCACGGCGGCGATGGACGTACGGGCGGTGGCGCGTACGCTCGACGCACGGCTGGCGGAGGACACGGCTCTGCGCGGCCTGCCGTCGAAATTCGGTTGGCTGGTCTGCGGTGGCGGGATCGGCCATCTGGCGGACAGCAGCACGGACGTACGCTTCGACGCGGTGGACGCGGAGCGATTTCGGGTGTCGCTGGGCGGCACGCTGGCGAAGGCCGCGCCGCTGGGACTGTGCCGGGCCGACGATGTGGCGAATGTGGGGTCGGCGCTGGGACGTGCTTTCCTGGACCTGCGCGCGTCATTGCCGGAACCGCCGCGCCGCATGGCCGGCTTGGCCTCGGCAATCGGCACGGAGCCTTTCGCAACGCGCCTCTCCCCGCTGATATCCCCTCCCCCGCCCAGCTCTCGCACAAAGCTCCGCTTTGTGCTGACGCGGCAGGCGGACCGTAGGTCCGCTGAGAGCGGGGGAGGGTCAGGGTGGGGGCAAGTGTCGCATCTCATGGATCTCTTCGGCTCCGCCGAACCCCCTCATCCTAACCTTCTCCCCGGGGGGGAGAAGGAATCCTGCGTTGGGAAGGCGCCGGCCTTCCTCACCACCGCCTTCCCCTTCGGCCGTCTCACCGCCGGCACCCTCGCCGCGCTCGCCTCCGCCTGCACCGAGATTCGCATCACCCCCTGGCGCGCCCTCCTCCTCGTCGCCCCTGCCGCCGACGCCGAAGGCATTGCCAAAGCCCACGGCGCCATCCTGTCCCACACCGACCGCCGGCTGAAGCTGACCGCCTGCAGCGGCGCCGGCGGCTGCGATGTCGGCACCACCGACACTCATGCGACCGCGCTTGCCATCGCCGACCGCGCAGGCCCCTTGCTGGACCATGTGCGAATGGTGCATGTGTCGGGCTGCGCCAAGGGCTGCGCCCATCCCGCCATCGCCGATGTCACCCTGACCGCCCGCGACGGCGTGTATGACGTCGCCCTGAACGCCAAACCCGGTGACGATTCCCCGCACACCGGCCTGTCCCCCGCCGACGCTGTGGCCCGCGTCGCGGATCTGTTGACCGAGGAGTCCACCGGTGCCTGAGCCGCTCTACGACTATATCCGCGACGGAGCGGCCATCTACCGCCAGTCCTTCGCCACCATCCGGGCGGAGGCCGACCTGTCCGCCATCCCCGACGACCTGAAGCCGGTGGCGGTGCGCGTCATCCACGCCTGCGGCATGGTCGATGCGGCCCAGGATCTGCTGTTCTCCACCGATGTCGGCACCGCCGCCCGTGCCGCGCTGCGATCCGGTGCGCCGATCCTGTGCGACAGCGAGATGGTCGCCCATGGCGTGACCCGCGCCCGCCTGCTGGCCGACAATGCCGTGATCTGCACCCTGCGCGATCCCGCAGTCCCCGATCTGGCGAAGACCATCGGCAACACCCGCTCCGCTGCGGCGCTCGACCTGTGGGGCGAGCGGCTGGGCGGATCGGTGGTCGCCATCGGCAACGCGCCGACCGCGCTGTTCTACCTGCTGGAACTGCTGGCGGCCGGCGCGCCGAAACCGGCGGCGATCCTAGGGTTCCCGGTCGGCTTCGTCGGCGCGATGGAAAGCAAGGAGGCGTTGGCCGAGAACCCCTTCGGTGTCCCCTATCTGGCGATCCGCGGACGGCGCGGCGGCAGCGCCATGGCCGCCGCCGCCGTCAACGCCCTGGCGAGCGACGTGGAATGAGCAGCGAGACCTCCCCCACCCCCGGCACCCTGTTCGGCGTCGGCGTCGGCCCCGGCGATCCGGAGCTGATGACGCTGAAGGCGGTGCGCACCATCGGCGCCTGTCCGGTGGTCGCCTATTTCTGCAAGCGTGGCACCCGCGGCCAGGCCCGCCGCATCGCCGATCAGGCCATCACCGCCGACCAAATCGAGCTGCCAATGGTCTATCCGGTGACGGTGGAACTGCCGCCTACCCACCCGGACTATGGCCGCCAGATCGAGGCCTTCTTCGACGAGTCCGCCGGGCGCATCGCGGAGCATCTCGCCGCCGGGCGTTCGGTCGCCGCGCTGAACGAGGGGGATCCGTTCTTCTACGGCTCCTTCATGCATCTGTTCCTGCGGCTGTCCGGCCGGTTCACGACGGAGGTCATCCCCGGCGTCACCAGCATGGTCTGCAGCGCCTCCCTGCTGCCGCGCCCGCTGATGCTGCGCGACGACGTGCTGTCGGTGATCCCCGGCACGCTGGACGAGGAGTCGCTGGTCCGCGCCCTGACCGCCGCCGACGCCTGCGTGGTGATGAAGCTGGGCCAGAACCTGCCCAAGGTCCGCCGCGCCATCGCCGCCGCCGGGCTGGCCGAGCGGGCATGGTACGTGGAGCGCGCCAGCATGGACGAACAGCGCTTCATGCCCTTCC
Source organism: Azospirillum sp. TSH20 (assembly GCF_003115935.1). Taxonomy (NCBI): domain Bacteria; kingdom Pseudomonadati; phylum Pseudomonadota; class Alphaproteobacteria; order Rhodospirillales; family Azospirillaceae; genus Azospirillum; species Azospirillum sp. TSH20. Next base: position 10,380 of record NZ_LGQU01000141.1, on the reverse strand, counting down.
TGGAGGCGCCGGACGTCGCCCCCTACTTCTCCCAGATCGTCATTCCGGGCGAGGGCAAGCGCGGATGAGTGGCCCTGAAAACAATGGCTGGCTGAAGGTTGTGGGATTGGGCCCCGGACCCGAGGACTGGCTGACGCCGGAGGCCCGGCGCGATCTGGCCGAGGCGACCGACCTCGTCGGCTATTTCCCGTATGTCGAGCGTGTGCCGCCGGGAAATCAGGTGCGCCACGCCTCCGACAACCGGGTGGAACTGGATCGCGCCCGCTTTGCGCTGGATCTGGCGGCGCAGGGCCGGCGGGTGGCGGTGGTGTCGGGCGGCGATCCCGGCATCTTCGCCATGGCCGCCGCGATCTTCGAGGCGCTGGACGATCCGGCCGCCCCAGAGGCGTGGCATGCGGTGCATCTTTCGGTCGATCCCGGCGTTTCGGCCATGCAGGCGGCAGCCGCGCGGGCCGGGGCGCCGCTGGGGCATGATTTCTGCGCCATTTCGTTGTCCGACAATCTGAAGCCGTGGGAGGTGGTGCTGAAGCGCCTGCGTCTGGCGGCGGAGGCGGATTTCGTCATCGCGCTCTACAACCCGATCTCCCGCGCCCGGCCCTGGCAGCTGGGTGCCGCCTTCGACGCCCTGCGCGACATCCGCGCGCCTGAGACCCCCATCGTGCTGGGCCGTGCCGTCGGCCGCCATGATGAGGAACTGACGGTGACGACGCTTGGCGAGGTGCGGTCGGAGCAGGCGGACATGCGCACGCTGGTCATCATCGGCGCCTCGCACACGCGGTTCGTGGCACGGGCGGATGGCGGGCGTTGGGTTTACACGCCCCGGCATTATCGGGGGTGAGGATGGGCGGAGGTCGCTGGGCGGACACACTTGCCCCCACCCCGACCCTCCCCCGCTGGGCGGGGGAGGGAGATTGGCGCCTGCTCAAAAGCGCGACGGCAGTCCCCTCCCCCGCCCAGCGGGGGAGGGTTAGGGTGGGGGCAAAGGTTGAGGGGACAAAAGCCTCAGCCCACCCCCTCCAGCCACCCCACCGCCGCATCCACGTCGTGCAGTTCCGCCACGCCGTTGCCGGCCGGCCGCTCCACCATCACCACCGGCAGGCCCAACTCCCGCGCGGCTTGCAGCTTGGCGTCAGTCGCCCGTCCGCCGCTGTTCTTGCTCACCACCACCTCAATCCGCTCTCCGCGCATCAGCGCCAGTTCGCCCTCCACGGTGAACGGCCCACGGTTGAGGATCAGTCTCATGCGCGGCAGGGCCGGCATCGGCTCCGGCGGGTCGACGGCACGGATCAGGTAGCGCTTGTCGGGCATCGCCTCGAAGGCCGCGACCTCCTGCCGGCCAATGGTCAGGAACACGGTGTCGCCCAGGTCGCGCAAGGCCTGCGCAGCGCCATCCATGTCCGGCACGCCGATCCAGCGGTCGCCCGGCCCCGCCATCCAGGCCGGCCGGGTCAGCACACGCAGAGGCACACCGACCCGCGTGCAGGCCGCGGCGGCATTGGCGGAGATCTGGTCCGCGAAGGGATGCGTCGCGTCGATCACCGCGCCGATGCCCTCGGCGCACAGATAATCGGCCAAGCCCTCCACCCCGCCGAAGCCGCCGATGCGGGTCGGCAGCGGCGGCAGCACCGGGTTCTTCGTGCGGCCGGCCAGCGACACGCGGGCGTCGATGCGGGGATGGCCGGCCAGCCGCTTGGCCAACGCCGTCGCCTCCGTCGTGCCGCCCAGGATCAGCACCTTGACCATCAGCGCCTTGACCATGTCCCCCTCCCCACCCGTCAGGATAGGCGCCATGGATAGCATGGGAACGGCCCGCTGGCTCAGCATCGTCGGCATCGGTGAGGATGGCTGGGACGGTTTGTCGCCCGCCGCCCGCGCGTCGGTGGAAAGCGCGGCCATCCTTTATGGCGGCAGCCGCCACCTCGATCTCGTGCCGGTCGTTGCGGGACAGGAACGGTTGCCCTGGCCGTCGCCGATGACCGACGCCTTCCCCGGCCTGATGGCGCGGCGTGGGCAGCGGGTCTGTGTGCTGGCGAGCGGCGATCCCTCCTGGTACGGGGTGGGCGCCACGCTGTCGCGGCTCGTTCCGGCTGCGGAAACGACGGTGATTCCGTCCGCCTCCGCCTTCAGCCTCGCCGCCTCCCGCCTCGGCTGGCCCTTGCAGGACTGCCGCTGCCTGACCGTCCATGGCCGTCCGCTGGAGCAGGTTGTTCCGCATCTGCAACCGAACGCCAAGCTGCTGTTTCTTTCCTGGGACGGAACGACTCCGGCCAAGCTCGCCGCCCTGCTGCGCGCCCGTGGTTTCGGCGGCTCGCGCCTGACGGTGCTGGAGGCGATGGGCGGCCCGCGCGAGAGCCGGCTGGAGGCCACCGCCGATGCCTGGAGCGCAGAGCGGGTCGCCGACCTCAACACCATCGCACTCGACTGCGTCCCCGCCCCCGGCGCCCGTGTCCTGCCGCTGGCCCCCGGCCTGCCCGACGATTGGTTCGAGCATGACGGCCAGATCACCAAGCGCGAGTTGCGCGCCGTCACCCTGTCATTCCTGGCGCCGCGCCGGGGGGAGTTGCTGTGGGATGTCGGTGCCGGGTCGGGCTCTATCGGCATCGAATGGATGCTGAGCGACCCCGCCAACCGCGCCATCGCCGTCGAACACCACCCGGAGCGCATCGCCCGCATCCTCGCCAACGCCGCCAACCTCGGCGTTCCGGGCCTGCAACTGGCGCGGGGCAAGGCTCCGGCGGCGCTGGACGGTCTGGAGCGGCCGGACGCCATCTTCATCGGCGGCGGGCTGACCGCGGATGGCGTGCTGGCGGCCTGCTGGAACGCCCTGCCTCCCGGAGGACGGATCGCCGCCAACGCGGTGACTCTGGAAAGCGAGGCGGTGCTGATCGACGCGCACAAACGGCTGGGCGGCGAGCTGACCCAGATTTCGGTGGCCCGCGCCTCGGCGGTCGGCGGCTTCCGCGGCTGGCGCGCCGCCATGCCGGTCACACTGTGGCGGGCCGAAAAGCCTTATACCGAGAAGCCGTATGCGGAGGGCACATGGACCGCCTGACGTCGGATGCCCTGCTGTTCGGCCCGGTCTTCGTCGGGCTGGGCTGCCGCCGCGGCTGCGGCTGGGAGGAGATCGCCGGTCTGGTCGCCGCCGCCTTCGACGAAGCGGCCCTGCCCGATGCCGCGCGCCAGTTGGCTGCATTGGCCGCCCCGGCGATGAAGGCCGACGAGGCCGGATTGGCGGAAGCCGCCCGCGCGCTCGGCCTGCCGCTGCGCTTCATCGATGAGGATGCGATGCTGGCCGCGCAGGACCGCGTCCACACCCGCTCCGCCACCGTGTTGGCCGCCGTCGGGCTGGCCTCGGTCGCGGAGGCCGCGGCGCTGGCCGCCGCCGGGCCGGGTTCGCGCCTGCTGCTGCCGCGCCGCTCCACCCCCCGCGCCACCGTGGCGCTCGCCTTGCCTGCCGTCGCCCTATTGGAGACCCGTTCATGACCGTCCATTTCATCGGTGCCGGACCGGGCGCTCCCGACCTGCTGACCCTGCGCGGCCGCGACCTGATCGCGCGCTGCCCGGTCTGCCTCTATGCCGGATCGCTGGTCCCGAAGGAGATCATCGCCCACGCCCCCGCCGATGCGCGGATCATCGACACCGCTCCGCTGACGCTGGAGGAGATCGTTGGCGAGTTCCAGGCCGCCCACGCCGCCGGTCAGGACGTGGCGCGGCTGCATTCCGGCGACCTGTCGGTCTACAGCGCGCTGGGCGAGCAGACCCGCGCGCTGCGGGAACTGGGCATCCCCTATACCATCACCCCCGGCGTGCCGGCCTTCGCCGCCGCGTCGGCCGCGCTGGGGCGGGAGTTGACCCTGCCGGAGGTCAGCCAGACGCTGATCCTGACCCGCACCGAGGGGCGCGCCTCGGCCATGCCGGCCAACGAGACGCTGGAGGTGCTGGGCGCGTCGGGCGCCACGCTGGCGATCCACCTGTCGATCCACGTCATCGACCGGGTGGTGGAGCGGCTGACCCCGCTCTACGGCGCCGATTGCCCGGCCGCGGTGGTCTACCGCGCGACATGGCCGGACGAGCGGGTGCTGCGCGGCACGCTGGCCGACATCGCGGCGCAGGTCGCGGCCTCACCGATGGAACGCACCGCGCTGATCCTGGTCGGCCCGGCGCTGGGCCATGAGGAGTTCCGTTGCAGCGCGCTGTATGACGGCAGCCATGTGCGCCGTTACCGGGGGCTGGGGGAGTGAGCGCTTCCGACGATGCGCCCCTGGCGGTCGGTGACCAGCACCTCGACCGCGACCGGCGCATCCTCCAGCACATCCTGCGCGGCGCGGCGGGCCAGCTCGGCCACATGATCGGCCAGCGGCAGGCCGGCGGCATCCGCCAAGCCCAGCACCTGCGCCGCCGTGTTGGCGCCGCGCGCCTGCGCGATCAGGTCCGGCCCGGCGCCGAGATCCGCCAAGCGATCGGCCAGCCACTCGAAGTCGACACTGTTGCGTTTGCTGTGCAAATCCATCAGCCCGCGCGCCAGCTTGCCGAACTTGGCGAAGCCGCCGCACAGGGTCAGGCGCGGGATGGGGTGTCGGCGCAGGTACTTCAGCGTGCCGCCGACGAAGTCGCCCATGTCGATCAGCGCCTGTTCGGACAGGCCATAGCGCGCGACCACCGCCTTTTCCGACAGATCGCCGGTGCAGGCCGCGACATGGGTCAGCCCGGCGGCCCGCGCCACGTCGACGCCGCGCTGGATCGAGGCGATCCAGGCTGCACAGGAATAGGGCACGACGATCCCCGTCGTCCCCAGGATCGACAGCCCGCCGAGAATGCCGAGCCGCCCGTTCATGGTGCGCTTGGCGAGCTGTTCCCCATTTTCCACCCCGACCTCGACCACCACGTCAGCCGGCTGGCCGGCATCGGCCGCCGCCTCCCCCACCGCCTGCGCGATCATGCGGCGCGGCACCGGGTTGATCGCCGGCTCGCCGACGGCCAACGGCAGGCCGGGCAGGGTCACGGTGCCGACGCCGGGGCCGGCGCGGAATGTCACGCCGCTGCCGGACGCACCGCGCCACACCCGCGCCCGAACCAGCGCGCCATGGGTCACGTCGGGATCGTCGCCGGCATCCTTGACCACGCCGGCCATGGCCCAGGGTCCGTCCGCCCCCTCCCCCTGCTCCGTCACCGCCAGGGCGAAGGCCGGAGTCTGGCCGCCGGGCAGGGTCACGGTCACCGGATCGGGGAACTCCCCGCCGAACAGAGCCTCTGCCGCCGCCCGCGCCGCGGCGGTGGCGCAGGTTCCCGTCGTCCAGCCGCGGCGCAAGGGTGTAGCATGCTCCGGCATGCCGTCGCCGCCCTCGGGCCCACCCGCGGCCCCGCCATCCGTCTTTCCGCTTTCCAGCCCCGAGTCCGCGTTCATGTCGTTTGAGTCGTCCATTCCCGAAAGCGTCCTGGTCCCCTTTGCCCCCGGCAGCGTCTGGCTGGCCGGGTCCGGCCCCGGCGACCCCGGCCTGCTCACCCTGCTGGCCCTGCAAGGTCTAAGGCAAGCCGACGTCATCGTCCATGACGCGCTGGTCGGCGAACGGATCATGGCGCTCGCCGGCCCGTCGGCAAGGCTGGAGTTCGCCGGAAAGCGCGGGGGCCGGCCCTCCGCCCACCAGGACGACATCACCAACCGCCTGATCGAACTGGCGAAGGAGGGGCACCGCGTCCTGCGGCTGAAGGGCGGCGACCCCTTCGTCTTCGGCCGCGGCGGCGAGGAGGCGCAGGCGCTGGCGGCGGAGGGCATCCCCTTCCGCATCGTGCCGGGCATCACCTCCGGCATTGCCGGCCCGGCCTATGCCGGTATCCCGGCGACCCACCGCGACACCAACCAGGCGGTGATCCTGGCGACTGGCCATTCGCTGGGCGGCGGGCCGGACTGGCGGGCGCTGGCCGCCACCAAGGCGCCGCTGATCCTCTATATGGGCTGGAAGGCGCTGCCGACCATCGCGGCGGAGCTGGTGGCCGGCGGCCTGTCCGCCGACACTCCCGTCGGCGTGGTGACGGAGGCGACGACCGCCAACCAGAAAAGCCTCGTCACATCCCTCGGCAGCTGCGTCGCCGATCTGGCGGCCAGCGACCTGGAGCCGCCGGCCATCATCGTGATCGGCGAGGTGGTCCGGCTGCGCCCGGCGCTGGAATGGCTTCCCACCCAAACGGCGCTGCAAAATGCCAGGGGGAAGAATGACTGACGGCCTGATCATCGCCGCCCCGGCCTCGGGCACCGGCAAGACGACGCTGACGCTGGGCCTGCTGGCGGCGCTCCGCGCCCGCGGCGTCGCGGTCGGGGCGGTGAAGTCGGGGCCGGACTATATCGACCCGGCCTTCCACCGCGCCGCCACCGGCCGGCCGAGCGTGAACCTCGACACCTGGGCGATGGGGCCGGACCTGCTGGACGGACTGGCCGCCCGCGCCGCCGAGGGCGCCGACCTGCTGGTCTGCGAGGCGCTGATGGGCCTGTTCGACGGCGTCGCCGGGGTCGGCGCCACCGGCACCGGATCGACGGGGGAGATCGCGGCACGCACCGGCTGGCCGGTCCTGCTGGTGGTGAACGCCAAGGGCCAGTCGCAGTCGGCCGCAGCCCTGGTCAAGGGCTTCGCCACCTACCGCGACGACGTGACCATCGGCGGCGTCGTGCTGAACAATGTCGGCAGCCCCCGCCACACCGCGCTGGCCGGCAACGCCATCGAGGCGCTGGGCATCCCCCTGCTGGGCGCTCTGCCCCGTGCACCCGACCTCAGCCTGCCCGAGCGTCATCTCGGCCTCGTCCAGGCCGACGAGACGGAGGGGCTGGCCGACCGGCTGGCGGCGTTGGGCCGCTTCGTCGCCGAGCATGTCGATCTCGACCGCGTCGTCGCGCTGGCCAAGCCGTCACGGGCCGGACGCGGCAGCGACGCCCCCGCCCTGCCGCCGCTGGGGCAGCGGGTCGCCATCGCGCGGGACGCCGCCTTCACCTTCGTCTATCCGCACCTCACCGCCGGCTGGCAGGCTTCGGGTGCGGAGCTGCGCTTCTTCTCTCCCCTGGCGGACGAGGCACCGCCGGCGGACGCCGACGCCGTCTATCTGCCCGGGGGCTATCCGGAGCTGCATGCCGGCCGCCTCGCCGCCAACCACATCTTCCGCGACGGCCTGCGTGCGGCGGCGGAGCGGGTGCCGGTCTTTGGCGAATGCGGTGGCTACATGGTGATGGGGGAGACGCTGGAGGATGCCGACGGCGTCACCCACCCGATGACCGGGCTGCTGGGGGTGCGCACCTCCTTCGCCAAGCGGCGGCTGCATCTGGGCTATCGCCGGGCGTCCCTGCTGGCGGACGGACCGTTGGGTGCGGCAGGAACTCCGCTGATGGGGCACGAGTTCCACTATGCCTCGACGCTGTCGCGCGGTGACGATGCGCCGCTGCTGCATGCGACGGCGGCGGATGGCGGCGACCTGGGTGCGCTGGGCAGCCGACGCGGGCTGGCGCTGGGGTCTTTCGTCCACCTGATCGCGCGGGGGTGAGAATGGAGGAGGATTTCACCCCGGCGGAGCGCGACGCTCTGTACAAGGCGATCTTCTCCCGCCGCGACGTGCGTGGGCAGTTCCGCCCCGACCCGGTGCCCGACGAGGTTCTGAACCGCGTCCTGCTGGCCGCCCATCACGCGCCGTCGGTCGGTTTCATGCAGCCGTGGAACTTCATCGTCATCACCGACCCGGCCGTGAAATCGCGCATCCACGCCGACTTCGCCCGCGCCACCGAAGAAGCGGCGGCGATGTTCGAGGGCGAACGCCGCAGCCTCTACAGCCGCCTGAAACTGGAGGGCATCCGCGAGGCGCCGGTGAATCTCTGCATCACCTGCGACCGCGAGCGCTCCGGCCCGGTGGTGCTGGGCCGCACCCACATGCCGGCGATGGACCTCTACAGCTGCGTCTGCGCCGTGCAGAACCTGTGGCTGGCGGCAAGAGCGGAAGGTCTTGGGGTGGGCTGGGTCAGCATCCTCCATGAGGATGCGCTGAAGGCGGCGCTCGGCATCCCGGAACGGATCGTGCCGATCGCCTATCTCTGCATCGGCCACGTCACCCATTTCGAGGCGACGCCGGAGCTGGAAACCAAAGGCTGGCGCAAGCGCCTGCCGCTGGAGGATCTGGTGTTCAGGGACCGGTGGGAGGAAATGGTCCCCTCGCCCCCCCGGGGAGAGGGTTAGGGTGAGGGGGTCGCGCGGCAGCCCTTCCCAAAAATCCTGAAATGCATCCCCCTCACCCCGGCCCTCTCCCCGGGGGGGAGAGGGAGATGACGCGCGCCAAAAATGCATCCTCCGGCCCGGCGGCCACCACCGGCCTTGCCGCCATCAGCAATTGCAGCAGCGCCGTGTGCAGGTCCGTGCAGGCGGACAGATCCACCCACGGCATGGCGGTCGCCTCCAGCCATTCGGCGAGCGGCAGGGCGTCCTCCACCGTGCAGGCGGCCTCGAAACGGGCGAGGTCGGCGTCATAGCGGATCGGCATCACAACAGCTCCCGCAAATCGAGCACCAGGATCAGCCGGCCGTCGCCCAGCACCGCCGTGCCGGCATAGCCGCGCAAGCCGCGCAAAACCCCGGTCATCGGGCGCAGAACCACGTCGGCGCGCTCGCCGACATCGTCCACCGCCACCGCGACCGGCCCGTCGCCCAGTTCGGCCAGCACCACGCAAACGGTCTCGCGCACCCGTTCGTCGTCGGGCTGGGCCAGCAGGCGGCGCAGGCGGACCAGCGGCACCACCCGGTCGCGCACCACGACGCTTTCCGCCCGCTTCACCGAGCGGATCTCGGCCCGCGGCACCCGCTGGACGCCGCCGACCAGCGCCACCGGGATGCCGTAGAGCGATCCCGCCGCCTCCACCACCACGACGCGGGTGATGCTGAGCGTCAAGGGCAGCGACAGGCGCACTCGCGTGCCGCTGCCCGGGGTGGACGCGATCTCCACCCGGCCGCCGGCGCGTTCCACCGCTGCCCGCACCGCATCCATGCCGACGCCGCGGCCGGACAGGTCGGACACGCTGCCGGCGGTGCTGAAGCCGGGGGCGAAGACCAGCCGCACCGCGTCGGCGTCGTTCAGCGCCGCCGCGGCGTTCGGCTCAAGCAGTCCCTTGGCGACGGCGGCGCGGCGCATCGCCGCCGGGTCGATGCCGACACCGTCGTCCGATACCTCCACCACCACACCGCCCTTGTCCTGGAAGGCGCGGACCCGCAGCGTGCCGGCCGGCGGCTTGCCGGATGTAGCCCGCCGCTCCGGCGTCTCGATGCCGTGGTCCAGCGCGTTGCGCACCAGATGCAGCAACGGCTCGCCCAGCACGTCGAGGATGTCCTTGTCGGCCTCCGTCTCCGCGCCTTCCAGCACCAGCTCGACCGTCTTGTCCAGCCGGCGGGCGGTGTCGCGCACCAGCCGGGGCAGCGGATCGAACACGCGCGCCAGCGGCAGCAGCCGAAGCCGCAGCGCCGCATGGCGCAGGTCGCCGACCAGACTGTCCAGCCGGGCGGAAAAGCTCTTCAGGTCGCGGGCCATCTCGCCGTCCCCGGCGCGGCGGACCAGCGGTCCCAATTGTCCCTTCACCACCGACAGCTCGCCGACCAGCGCCATCAGCGCGTCCATCCGTTCCGGCTCCACCCGCAGGGCGCGGCGGGGGACAGGTGCGGTGGCGGGCTGCGGCTCGGCCATCACCGGCTTTTCCACAGGTCCATCGGCTAGGAAACGGCGCAGCGTGCGGGCGTCGGCACAGGCGGCACCCAGGGCGTCGCGCTTCGTCGGCCGCCCCAGCGCCGTCAGGATCGCGGCGACCGCCCGCGCCACCGCGGCGCGGCGGGAGTCTCGTTCGGCGGGGCTGCCGGGCAGGTCGAGGATGCGCGCCTGCTCCTCCAGCATCGCCGCCGCAAGCGAATCCGGCGGCGCGGCAGCAGGCACCGTCACGGCAGGCGATACGGCGGCAGACGCCAGTGTGACACTGCCGATCCGCACCTGATCGGGCACGCTGCGGAAGACCGGCGTCACCGCCTCCACCCTGGCGCCGCTCAGGGCGCGAAAGCGCAGGATGCAGCGGTAGGGGTCCATCCGGGCCAAAGGCGGCAGCGGCTCCGCCGGCTCGATCCGCAGCAGCCGGAGATCGGGTACCCGGCGGAACAGCGCCAGCGGGTCGTCGCCGGTGAAGAAGCACTCCGGATCGGGCCTGTAGTCGATGACGGTCAGCGCGCCTTCGCCCACGGCAGCGCGCTCTTCCACCGTCAGCGCCGTCACCCAGGGGAAAGCGTCCGCCTCGCCACCGGAAGCCGCCGCACCGGCCGTCGTCTCGCCCCCCGCCAGTCCGCGGGCCAGCGTCTCCGCCGCCTCCGCCGCATCGGCGGGG
>NZ_LGQU01000035.1:0-19564 GCF_003115935.1 Azospirillum sp. TSH20 | reverse complement strand
AGACCTCCTTGCGGTTCCCGACCTTCAGCACCGTGACCAACAGCGCATCGCCGTCGATCTGGTAGACGGCCCGCCAGTCGCCGTGGCGGATGCGGCCTTGTCCGCCGCCAAACGCCTTCGCCCAGGGATGCGGGTCATAAGGAGCGGCGGCAAAGGTCTTCAGCTTGTCCCGCAGCCCGGCCGCATCCCCCTTTGGCATGCTCTGAATGGCATCAGACCTAGTCTATGAGACCGTGATATTGTCCAACGCTGATAAATGTGAAATACTTCGCTAATTTTATCCGGTTTATCTAGGTCATGAATAATTGTATTTTCTAAATATTTCATGCGCATTTTCTAGTTCCTTCTTGCATAATTTCAATATTCCTAATCTGACATGGTTTACCGATTGCTCTGTTTTTTGGATGCTAACCAATGATCCGTAATGCTGGATCGTCAGAAAATTTTTTCTATACTCCATCGTGTTTGTGAGACTGCGCGATTTCAGCGAGTCTATTTTGCAAGCCGCCTTTCAGATCCCTCATATTGCGGAAGAAGATGATTGGATAATCTTTTACATCGAACTCCAGCTTGGTTCCATGCTTTGCGATGTAGATAGGTGTCTTGTCTAGGCCGTGGGCGAAACCGGCCTCAAAAAAGACGTTTGGTCGAGCATGTGTCAGATCGGCGATGACAAACTCTGCCGCGCGGATCGATGCCACGATGCGGTCGGTGATGCGCTCATTTGATTGATAATCATCAACACGTTTGGCATTGATGCCGCAGGCGCGGCAAGCTGATTTAATTGCATCAAGCACGTCGTCGAGTTCAGAAATCGTCGGGTCGATCGCCATGGCGATGAATGCCTCGCCCTTTGACACAGAAATTTCCCGATGAGCATTTCTCGTTGTTATTGTTCCTTCATATTTTCCAGAATCGAATTCTTCTTTCATATTTTTTACCAATTTCCGCGCATTTTGGGCTTCATTGTCAATGCTTCCTGCCCAATTTGGCTGCAAATAGAGAAAGCCCGGCGTCGATTCGCCTGAAGGTCGCCACTTGGCGATAAATTCCTCAATTCGGCCAAAATGATACTCTAAATCGTCAAATACCTCATCCGACATATGTTCTGAAATTATGTTTTTAACAGCTTGTGCCATAGGAATCAGAGTGGCAAGCGTCTTGCGTTCCGATTCAGCGGTAGCAAGAATGCTATCGGCACAGGTTCCAATTCTCCGACCGATTGCTGTTTCATTGACTTTCATATTGTCATCCTATTGTATGATTGTTGGCTTTACCGCTGTGGCAGATGTATTGTCTGATGGATGATTTTGCCTCTAATCCCCCGTAATGCACCCATCTTTTTCAATTTTTTTGCGTCGCGACGCTGAAGGTACTCACGCAGTGCCCCATAAATTGTCCCACGATGGACGCAGAACTGGTCTGCCACCTAGCGATTCGCGATTCCGCGCCGTTTTCATGCCAGCCTTGGTTCGTTCAGAAATCAGGTTCCGTTCAAACTCAGCCATGGTCGAGATTACGGTGAATACGAGCTTACCGGTTGCCGTGCTAGTGTCGAGATGTTCGGTCACACTTCGCAGACCGACCTCCGCCTCTTGCAGTTGGTCAACAATAATCAACAGCTCTTTGGTGCTGCGCGCCAGCCGATCTAAACGCCACAAAACCAACACATCACCCGGCTGGCACGCCTTCAAGGTTCCGGCCAGCCCCGACCGATCAGATCGCAAGCCACTGGCCTTGTCCGACCACACGTCGTTCGGCCGAACCCCGGCGGCGGTCAGCGCTGCAAGCTGAAGGTCAAGATTCTGGTCTTTAGTGGACACTTGCGCGTAACCGATCAGATGGGGAGAGTGCTCATTCTGTCGCGTATCCTTCATCCCTTTCACTACCGCATAACGGGACGGGTTTTGCAATAGGCCAACCGAGCGTGGTGGCGTCCGTGCCAAGGTCTCGCGGAAGCGACCGTTTCCACGCAGTGATTCACCTGTGCCTCTTTTCCGATTAGCTTCCTTCGAAATGTATGACTCGGCTGAACAAGCCGTACCTAATCCGCACTTTTGCAAAACCCCGCCATAAAAGGAAGATTTTCCTTTATTCTCCCCCATAAGTCCCCCACTTGTGGAGTTCCGCCATGCCCGTCGATCCCCGCACCCTCACCGAAGACCGTTTCCCCTGCTGGGCCGAAGAACCGCCGGTCCCGTCCGAAGGCTCGCTGGTCCCCGGCTCGCAGTTCCATGAAGAGCAATGGATCATGGCCGCCGGCATGCTGGCGCGCGGCAACAGCTTCCTGCAGGTCTCGCGCGCCATGGGCTGCAGCCGCACCACGCTGTGGCGTGCCTATTACGGCTCAAAGGACTTCCGTCACAGGGTGTGGTGGGAACGTCAGGCGCTGAACCGCGAGGCCGAGCTGCGCCTGTCCTCGATCCGCTCCCTGGTGGCCGAGCAGATCGAGCGGCTGGTCTCCGCCGGTGACCCGGCGACGGTGCGCTGGCTGGCCGAGCGGCTGGGGCTGTTCGCCGGCCTCGACCTCCCGGCGGCCAAGCCGCAGGCCGCCCGGCCCGACCTTGCGTCCGCCCCTGAAACGCCCGCTCCCGGACCCTCCGCCCCCAGGCCCGAAGACCTGCCTGCCGTCACCGTCCCGGAACTCGACGACGATTTCCCCGGCGCGCTTCGCGAGCGCATGCCCCCCGATCCGCACGCCGTCGCCGCCATCCTTGCCCGTCCGGAATCCGCCGGCCCGAAGGGTGTCTTCCCCTGGACCGCCAACCAGTACGAGCACTACCCCAACCTCAACCCCGGCCCGGTGAGCCGCCGCGCCGCCGGTGCCTTCTCCGGTCGCCGGTAGATGGAACATCCGCCGAAACCTGTTCCACGCCGTTCCATCCGCCGCTCCAGCGGTCAGAACCGCACCCCGTCGTCGCCCCCCATCAGATCCAGCGTCGCCAGCGCCATCACCTGGGCCGACTGCACCATGTCGTCGATGCCGACCCATTCGTCGGGCTGGTGCGCGAGGTCGAGGATGCCGGGGCCGTAGGCGATGCAGTCCTTCAACTGGCCGACGCGCACCACATGCTTCTGGTCATAGGTGCCGGGGGAAACCACATGCTGTGCCGGGCGGCCCAGCACCGTTTCGATGGCGGCGGCCACCGCACGCACCACCGGCGCGTCGGCGTCGGTCATCGTCGGCAGGAAGGCCAGCACCTCGCGCAGCTCATACGCGAAGCCGGGGCGGGTGCGGCGCAGATCCTCCAGGATGGCGACGATCTCGCCGCGCACCGCCTCGGGGTCCTCCTCGATCAGGTACCGGCGGTCGATCACCATGCGGCAGCGGTCGGGCACCATCGGACTGGGCAGGCCGTCATGGTCCTCGCGCTGGCCCCCATGGATGGCGTTGATGTTGATGGTGGATTGGCGCGCCCCCTCCGGCACCACCGGCATGTCGGTTCGCTTGGCGGCAAGGCGGGGGATCAGCTCGGTCTCGATCCGGTGCAGCACGGCGCCCATGTGGCGCACCGCGCAGTTGCCGAGGAAGGGCATGGAGCCGTGGGCGACGCGGCCCTTGGTCTCGATCTCCGCCCACCAGACGCCGCGGTGGCCGATGCAGACGCGGTCGACGTTCAGCGGCTCCGGAATGATGACGTGATCGACGCGGGGGCGGGAGAAATAGCCGAGCTTCGCCAAATGCCCGACGCCGCCATAGCCGCCGGATTCCTCGTCCACCGTGCCGGAGATCTCCAGGGCGCCGGCCGTCAGCAGCCCTTCCTCCAGCAACGATTCCACGGCGATGATCGACGCGGCAATGCCGCCCTTCATGTCGCAGGCGCCGCGGCCATAGACCCGGCCGTCCTTCACCTCCCCGCCGAAGGGATCGACGGTCCAGCCCTGGCCGGCCGGCACCACGTCGATGTGGCCGTTGAAATGGACGCAGGGTCCCGGCCGCGGCGCCTCGATGCGGGCGACGACGTTGGTGCGCGGGTAGCAGTCGCTGTCGCCGGCCGCCCCCTCCGCCCGCACATACTCGACATCGAATCCGCGTGCCGCCAGCCGCCGGCCGATCAGCTCGGCGCAGTCGGTATAGACGTCGCCAGGCGGGTTGACGGTGGGGATGCGGATCAGATCCTGGGTCAGCGCGACCAGATCGTCGCGCCGCGACTCGATCCGGCGGAACAGCAGCTTGGTTGCGGCGTCGGTGTCGGAACGCATGGCCTCTCCCGCGGCAAGGACGGGTTCAGTGTCTCCGCAAGCGGATGGTTCGTCCACCCCGCCTTTCGGGGGCCGCCCTGGGGGCCGTTATTGTGCGGCGCACTTTCCCGGGCCGGCCGGGACCGCTACAGTCGCGGCGCCCCTCAGCGGAGAAGCTTCCCATGACCGTCACGCACCCCATCGGGCTGAGCGCCCCGACCCTGGCCGACCCGGTGATCGCCGAGGCCGCGGCCCGCTTCGTCGCCTCCCGCCGCAGCGCGGCCGGCCTTGCCGACTTCCCCGGCCCGCTGCCGGCCGACCTCGCCACCGCCTACGCCATCCAGGCGACGGCGACCGCCTCCTGGCCCGACGAGGTCGCCGGCTGGAAGGTGGCGCGGGTGCCCCCGGCGCTAGAGGAGACGCTGGGCGCCATGCGCTACATCGGCCCGATCTTCGCCCGCACGGTGTCGGCCGCCGATGGCGGGCCGCTGAGCTTCCCGGTCATTCCCGGCGGCTTCGGCGCGGTGGAGGCGGAGTTTGCGGTGCGCATCGCCGCCGACGCCCCCGCCGACAAGCTGGACTACAGCCCGGCGGAGGCCGCCGCCTTCATCGCCGCCGTCCATGCCGCCATCGAGGTGGCCGGCGGACCGCTGGCGCCGGTCAACGCGCTCGGCCCCACCGCCTCGACCTCCGTCTTCGGCAACAACAACGGCCTGATCGTCGGCGAGGAGATCGTCGGCGGCGTCGAGGGCGCCGATGCCCTGCGCGCCGAGGTGCTGATCGACGGCCAGAGCGTCGGCGTCGGCAGCGCCGCCAAGCTGCCGGGCGGCATCGCCGCCGCGGTCGCGGTGGCGCTCGGCATGGCGGCGCGGCTGGGCCGGCCTCTGAAGGCCGGGCAATGGGTCTCCACTGGTGCCCTGACCGGTGTTCACGCCATCGCCTTCGGCCAGCAGGCGCGGGTGACCTTCACCGGGCTGGCGCCGATGTCGGGCACCGCCGTCGCGGCCGGCGCAATCGCCTGACGCAATCCAGGGTATGGCGGCGGTCATGGCCAGCCGCCGCCTTGGTTGAAGCCAAACGGCGGCGGGGATGCTTGAATGGCGGCCCCACTCCAGCCGCCGGAACCGCCGCCTTGTCCCAGTCCAGCCTGTCCCTCGAAGCCGCGGCGACGCGGTTCCTGCCGCCGGTCCAGATCCTGGTCGGGCTGGGACTTGCCGTCGCCGGGGTGATCGCCTTCTCGCTGCGGCCGGTCATCATCAAGCTGGCCTACCGCTACAACGTCGATCCGGTCACGCTGATCATGCTGCGCATGGTCTTCGCGCTGCCCTTCTTCCTGGCCATGGCGCTGTGGTCGAGCGGCCGGAAGGGAGAGCGGGCACCGATCGCCGGCCGCGACCTCGCCCTGACCGTGGTGTTGGGCGTCACCGGCTATTACGCCGCCAGCTTCTGCGATTTCCTGGGCTTGCGCTATGTCTCGGCCGGGATGGGGCGGCTGCTGCTGTTCCTCTACCCGACCATCGTCGTGATCCTGTCGGCCCTGTTCCTCGGCAAGCGGATCGGCCTGCGCGAGGTGGTGGCGCTGGTGGTCTCCTACGCCGGCGTCGCCCTGGTGGTGTGGTCGGAGGTCGGGACCGGCCATCCCGACTTCATGACCGGGGCGGGATTGGTCTTCATGGGCGCCTTCCTCTATTCGATCTATCTGGTCGGCAGCAGCCGGGTGGTGCAGCGGATCGGCTCCATGCGCTTCACCGCCTATGCGATGACGGCGGCCTGCCTGTGCTGCATCCTGCAGTTCCTGGTGCTGCGCCCCCTGTCGGCGCTCGACCTGCCGCTGCCGGTCTATTGGCTGTCGGTGGTGATGTCGGTGGTCTGCACCGTGCTGCCGGTGCTGATGACGGCGGAGGCGCTGCGGCGGGTCGGTCCCAATCTGGTGGCGTTGAGCGGCGCCATCGGCCCGGTCGCTGCCGCTGTCTTCGGCTATCTGGCGCTGGCCGAACCGATGGGCTGGCTCCAGCTGGCCGGTGCCGCCCTGACTGTCGCCGGCGTCATGATCATCAGCCTGTGGAGGACCGCCTGATCCCGCATTTTTCATGGAATAACCGCCGCCCTGCCGCCGTCCCATTCCAAAGCCATTGGGAAAGAGACAAGCGATGACGAACCAAACCACCGCCTACGAGACCGGCGCCGGTGCCGCCACCGCCGGACAGGACGCGCTGCTGCTGGCGGCCCGCGTGCTGCTGGGCGCCATCTTCGTGCAGAGCGGCTTCGGCAAGCTGATGGCACTCGGCGGCTTCATCGCCGGGATGGAGAGCCAGGGCGTGCCGATGGCCACCATCGTCGCCCCCGTCGGCGCGCTGATCGAGGCTTTCGGCGGGCTTGCCATCGTGCTGGGCGCCTGGACCCGGCTGGCTGCGCTGGCGGTCGCGGCCTTCACCGTCGCCGCAACCCTGATCGCCCACCGCTATTGGGACGCCGCACCCGACGCCATGAAGATGCAGCAGATCCAGTTCATGAAGAATCTCGCCATCATCGGCGGCTTCCTGTCGCTGGTGGCGTCGGGGGCCGGGCGCTTCAGCGTCGACGGCTGGCGCGCCCGGCGCTGACCTCACTCGTCATACGCCATCAGCGAGATGCTGGGCACGTCGATGCGGTCGCGGCCGTTCAGGAAGGTCAATTCCACCAGGAAGGCGGCGGCGCGGACGTCGGCGCCGACCTGACGCAGCAGGTTGATCGCGGCCACCATGGTGCCGCCGGTCGCCAGCAGATCGTCCAGCACCACCACGCGCTGGCCGGGCTTCACCGCGTCGGCCTGCACCTCGATGGTGTCGGTGCCGTATTCCAGGTCATAGGAATGGGCGATCTTGTCGCCCGGCAGCTTGCCGTGCTTGCGCACCATGATGAATCCGATGCCAAGCGCCAGCGCCAGCGGGGCGGCGACCAGGAAGCCGCGCGATTCGATCCCGACCAGCAGGTCCGGCTTGTGCGGGCGCACCGCCTCGGCCAGTTCGTCGATGGCGGCCTTCCAGGCGGCGCCGTTCGCCAGCAGGGGCGAGACGTCGTAGAACAGGATGCCGGCCTTCGGGAAATCCGGGACGCCGCGGATATGGTCTTTGAAGTTCATCGGAAGTCTTGCCCGTAAAGAATCGTATGCCGGCATGAACGGCCCGGTCGGCCGCCCGGCACTCTAGCGGCTGCCCACCCCGGCGCAAAGCCGGGAATGGACGCTTTGGCGGTGCCGCCATTTTACCGCATGGGGTTGACCATCCGACGATGCTCCGCCACGTTCCAGGCGCACCGGCCAGACGTACCGGTGAATGTGCGGATGCGTGCGGCGGAGCCTGTGGCTGGGACTTTAGCGAAGCATGGAACGGCGGACGAGGCCCGGATCGATGCCGGTCCGGAGGACGGCGGGTGGCGGATCGCCGCCGCCGGACGCTGGACCCTGGATGCCGCCGCCGCAGCGTCCGATGCGCTCGACCGCGCGCCGAAACCCCAGGAGGGTGCCGCGGTGCGTCTCGACATGGCGCGGGTGGAGGCGCTCGACACCGTCGGCGCCTATCTGCTGAACCGGCTGGCCGACCGGTTGGGAGTGGCGGGCCACACGGTTGCGGTGGTCGGGCTGCGGCCGGACCATGCCGCCCTGTTCGATGCCGTGCGCGATGCCGGCAAGGCGCCGCCCCATCCGATCGAGCGCGAGCATCACCCGATCCTCGACATGATCGTCCGCACCGGCGAGACGACGGTGAGCGCCGCCAAGGAAATCCTCGATCTCGTCGGTTTCCTCGGTCTCGTCACCGTCACCTTCGCGCGGCTGATCCTGCGCCCGTCGCGCCTGCGCCTGACCTCCGTCCTGTTCCACATCGAGCAGACCGGGCTGAACGCTCTGCCGATTCTTGGGCTGCTGTCCTTCCTGATCGGCGTCGTGCTGGCCTTCCAGGGGGCGGACCAGCTGAAGCGCTTTGGGGCGGAGCTGTATGTGGTCAACCTGTTGGGCATCTCCGTCCTGCGCGAGATCGGCATCCTGATGACGGCGATCATCGTCGCCGGCCGTTCCGGCTCCGCCTTCACCGCGCAGATCGGCACCATGAAGGTGAACCAGGAGGTCGACGCCATCGGCACCATGGGCCTCGACCCGGTGGAGCTGCTGGTGGTGCCGCGGGCGCTGGCGCTGATGATCACCCTGCCGCTGCTGGCCTTCTACGCCGACGTGATGGGGCTGTTCGGCGGGGCGGTGATGGCCTACGCCACGCTCGACATCACCTTCGGGCAGTTCATCCGCCAGCTTCACAGCGCGGTCGGCATCAACACGGTGATCGCCGGCCTGATCAAGGCGCCGGTCTTCGCCCTGGTGATCGCCATGGTCGGCTGCTACGAGGGGCTGAAGGTCTCCGGCAGCGCCGAGAGCGTCGGCATCATGACCACCAAAGCGGTGGTGGAGGGCATCTTCCTGGTGATCGTCATCGATGCGGTCTTCTCTGTCCTCTTCTCCATGCTGGGGGTGTGATGGCCGGCACTCCCGTCATCCGCGTGCGTGGGCTGGTCACCCGCTTCGGCCCGCAGACCGTCCATGACGGCCTCGACCTCGACGTCGAGCGGGGGGAGGTGCTGGGCGTCGTCGGCGGCTCCGGCACCGGCAAGTCGGTGCTTCTGAAGGAAATTCTCGGCCTGATCGACCCCGCCGCCGGTCGGATCGAGCTGCTGGGCCACGACACCGCCGAACTGGACCGGGCGGAGCGCACGGCGCTACAGGCCCGCACCGGCGTGCTGTTCCAGAACGGCGCCCTCTTCAGCTCGATGACGGTGGCGGAGAATGTCATGCTGCCGCTGAAGGAGCACACCGAACTGCCGCCGTCGCTGATCGCCGAGGTGGCGCGGGTGAAGATCGCCATGGCCGGCCTGCCGCCCGATGCCGGGACCAAGCACCCGGCGCAACTGTCCGGCGGCATGATCAAGCGCGCCGGTCTGGCCCGCGCGCTGGCGCTCGACCCCGACATCCTGTTCCTGGACGAACCGACCGCCGGCCTCGACCCCATCGGCGCCGCCGCCTTCGACACGCTGATCCAGGGGTTGCAGCGCAGCCTGGGGCTGACCGTCTTCATGGTCACCCACGATCTGGACAGCCTGACCTCCATCTGCGACCGCATCGCCGTGCTGGTCGACAAGAAAATCCGAGTGGGGACTTTGGCCCAGCATCTGGCCGATCCGCACCCGTGGATCCACGATTACTTTCACGGACCGCGCGGCCGCGCGGCTCTCGACGCGAAAGAGCGCAATGACGCTCGGCGACATGAAGAAGACGCCAGGCGTCTTGCGAAAGGGTAGGGGCACGTCATGGAAACCCGCGCCAGCTATATCCTGGTCGGCAGCTTCGTGCTGGCGCTGGTCGCCGGCCTGCTGGTCTTCACCGCCTGGATCGCCAAGGTCCAGCTGGATGAGACGCGCGAGACCTACCGCATCTATTTCACCGGTTCCGTCACCGGGCTGCAGCAGGGAAGCCCGGTGCGCTATCGCGGCGTGCCGGTGGGCACCGTGTCAGACATCCGGCTCGATCCCGACAACGTGACGCGGGTGCGGGTGACGATCGAGGTGCAGAACGGCACGCCGATCATGTCCGATTCCATTGCCTCGCTGGAGGTGCAGGGCATCACCGGCGGCGCCTATGTCCAGATTTCCGGCGGGGCGATGGGGGGCAAGCGGCTGACCGCCACCGATGCCGACGGGGTGCTGACCATTCCGTCGCGGCCCAGTTCGCTGACCGCGGTGGTGGACAGCGCGCCGCAGCTGGTCAACCGCTCGCTGGAGGTCATCACCAAGCTTGGCGAGATGCTGAACGGCGAGAACCAGAAGGCGATCGGCGACATCCTGGCCAACGCCCGCACCATCAGTGCCGAACTCGCCCGTGCCAGCGCCGGTCTGGAGGAAACCATGGCCCAGGCGCGGCGGACACTGAACGGGTTCGAGGCGGTGGGGCCGCAGCTTGACCGCACGCTGGCCCAGACGCACGACACGCTGGCGACGGTGGATGGCACCGCCAAGCAGCTGGGTGGCGAGGCGCGCGAGCTGCTGCGGTCGCTGAAGCGCACGTCGGACACGCTGAACGGCCTCGTCGCCGAAAACCGCGAGCCGGTGCGCGACTTTACCGCCACAGGACTGTATGAACTGACATTGCTGATCACCCAGCTGCGCGATCTGTCGGGTCAGCTGTCGCGGGTGGTCACCCGGATCGAGAACGACCCGTCGAACTTCCTCTTCGGCGGGACGCGGCAGGGCGTGGAGGTGCGTGGGAAATGAAGCGGGCGACGATGGGGCGGGGCGAGGTCACGGGGCCAATGGTGCGCAGGATGTTGGGGGCCGCCCTGCTGCTGGGGCTGGCCGCCTGTTCGACGCTGAACCCGACGGCGCCGCATCTCTACACCCTGACCCCGCAGGCCACCGTAGCCCCCGGCCCCAAGGCCGACTGGCAATTGCTGGTGGAAACGCCGGCGGCTGCGGCGGGGATCGACACGCCGCGCATCGCCCTGGCCCGCACGCCGACCTCGCTTGACTATTTTGCCGACGTGTCCTGGGCCGACCGGGCGCCGAATATGGTGCAGGGGCTGATCGTCCAGACCTTCGAGGACAGCGGCCGCATCGTCTCGGTCGGGCGCGACACGGTGGGGCTGCGCTCCGACTACGTACTGAAGTCGGAACTGCGTGATTTCCAAGCCGAATACGCCACGCCGGGTGCCGCCATGCCCGACCGGGTGCATGTGCGCCTGTCGGCCAAGCTGGTCGCCATGCCGCGCCGGACCATCGAGGCTGGCGAGACCTTCGAGGCGTCGGCACCGGTGCGCGGCCGCTCCTTCACCGACGTGATCACTGCCTTCGACGAAGCGCTGGGCAAGGTCACCGGAGAGTTGGTGACATGGTCGCTGTCGCAGCGTTTCCGCCCTTCCGGCAGCTGAACGGCCAAGCGCAGGCCCGGCTGCAACCGCAGGTGCGGCAATCGAAAAGACCTTGCCACGCCCGCATAGCCGCGTACGTAATAGGGGTGTTCGCGCAGCGCAGGATCGGGCGATGACGGATTTGTCGGACGTGTCCCGGGAAGAGTTGGAGGCGATGGCCGAGGCGGGACGCGAGGTGCGCCTGTGCCAGCGCGTCCTGGCCAAGACCGGCGACACGGTGGTGGGGGAGCTTCTGCGCGGCCACGGCACGCTGTACGAGTGGAAGCATTATCCGCCGGGTGACGTCTACGACGCCGAATTCCATGCCCAGTATTACTATCACTGCCATCCCGAAGGCGAACGGCCCAATGGGGAGCATGGGCATTTCCACACCTTCCTGCGCCCGCACGGCATGCCGCCGGGCCTGCGGCCGGCGCCGCTGGCCGATTTCTCGGCCCCGGACAACGACAATGACGCGTTGTCCCACCTGATCGGCATCGCCATGGATGTGGCCGGCCAGCCGGTTCGGCTCTTCACCACCAACCGTTGGGTGACCGGGGAGACCTGGTACAAGTCCGACGACGTGATCGCCATGCTCGACGCTTTCGAGATCGACCATGCCCGGCCATCCTGGCCGGCCAACCGCTGGATCACCGCGATGATGCGGCTGTTCCGCCCGACCATCGTCGAATTGCTGCGCGACCGCGACGCCGCCATCCGGCGCTGGGCGGAAAGCCATCCCGACGCCTATGTCTACGAAGACCGCGGGTTGGAGGTCGCCTCGCAGCGCCACATCTCGGTGGAGGAGCAGATCGCCACGGTGGCACTGCATCTGCGCGGGGCACGGCGACGCCGGCCGATCCTGCCGGAGCCGCCCAGCTTCGTCGGGATGCCGTGAGTCGCTCCTTCTCCTGCGGACTTATGGCCAAAGGCCAAGGGCTTATGACCGCAGGGCGTTAAGGAAGGTTCAACCGTTTCGGAAGATCCTTGACGGTGTGGACAAGTCTCCGCCCACATTCGCGCGGGTTTTGCGTTCCGCGACCCCTATGGAGACGGACCAGGGCAGGAAGGGTCCGGCACCCATGAGTGACGGTTTCAAGTCGGGTCATCTGACCCAACAGGACGTGGCGCGGCTTCTGGCCGACCCGTCGCCGAACAGCCGGACCGATCTGGCCGCCAAGCTGGCTCAGCAGTTCGACAGCCCGGAGCTGTCGCAGTCGGAGCGTATGCTGGCGGAGGACATCATCCGCGTGATGGTCACGGACACGGTCCTGCGTGTCCGTCAGACCCTGGCCGAGAATCTGAAATCCAGCCCGTCCCTGCCGCGCGACGTCGCCCTGACCCTTGCCCGCGATGTGGAGGCGGTGGCGATCCCGGTGTTGAGCGTCTCCACCGTGCTGACCCCGGCCGATCTGGTCGAGATCGTGCGGACCGGTGCGGAGGCGAAGAGCACCGCCATCGCCCAACGCCCGACCGTGCCGGCCGTGGTCGCCGACGCGCTGATCGAAAGCGGGTCCGAACACGCGGTCGCGGCGCTGGTCGCCAACGAGGGGGCGGAACTCGGCGAGCAGAGCCTGGGCCGCGTCATCGACCGCTTCGGCGCCAGCGAGGCGGTGCAGGACCCGCTGGTCCACCGCTCCAAGCTGCCGATCACCATCGCCGAACGTCTGGTCGCCGTCGTGTCGGAACGGCTGCGCCAACATCTGGTCTCGCACCACGAACTGCCGTCGAAGGTCGCGTCGGAACTGATCCTGCAAAGCCGTGAACGGGCGACCGTCGCCCTGTTCACCGGCGAAAGCGACGAAGGGGCGCTGGACCGTCTGGTGACTCAGCTTGCCCGCACCGGCCGCCTGACGCCGTCGCTGCTGGTCCGCTCGCTGTGCACCGGCGACATCGCCTTCTTCGAGATGGCGATGTCGCGCATGGCGAATGTGCCGCTGACCAACGCCCGTCTGCTGATCCACGATGCCGGACGGCTGGGGCTGAAGTCGCTGTATGACAAGGCGAAGCTGCCGCCGGCCCTGCTGCCGGCCTGCCGCATTGCCATCGACGTGCTGAAGGAAACTCCCTATGACGGCGAACCCGGCGACCGCGAGCGTCACCGCCGCCGCGTCATCGAGCGCATCCTGACCCAGTACGAGGATCTGGCGCCGGAAGATTTGGAGTTCCTGCTGGCGAAGCTGGGCGACATGATGCAGCCGGAAAACGCCGCGGCGTGACCGATCCGATCTTCTTCGCCGAGCCGGCCCCACCGCCGGGAGGTGGCCCGGCCGACATTGTCCGCCGGTTGGAACGCCGCATCGCCGAGTTGGAAGGCGCACTGCGCCAGAGCGAGGCACGGGCCGGGGAGGCGCGCTTCCGCTCCCTCCTGCGCACGGCTGCCAGCATCATCCTCGTGCTGGGAGACGATGGCCGCGTGCTGGAGGCCAACCGTGATGCCGAACGCGCCTTCGGGCTGGAGGCCGGCACCGCCATCGGCCGCCCCTGGACCGAGATGATGGGGGAGCAGCCGGCCGGCGCCTTCGCCGCCCAGCTCAAGGTCGCCGCCGAGGGGATGGAGGTCCGCAATTTCGAGCAGGCCCTGCGCGAGCAGGACTGCATGAGCGAGCGGGTGCTTCTGTGGAACCTGAACCGATTGCCGGAGGCCGACGGCGCGCCGGCGGGCATTCTCTGCGTCGGCCAGGACATCACCCGGCGCAAGCGGGCGGAATTGGCTCTGCGTCAGGCCCGCGACGAGCTGGAGATGCGGGTGGCGGAGCGTACCCGCGCTTTGATGCAGGAGGTCCAGGAACGCCGCCGTGCCGAGCAGGCGCTGATCCAGGCCAAGGAACAGGCCGAACTCGCCAACCGCGCCAAGAGCGAGTTCCTCGCCAATATGAGTCACGAGCTGCGCACGCCGCTGAACGCCATCATCGGCTTTTCCTCGATGATGGAGAGCGAGATCGTCGGGCCGCTCGGCCATCCCAAATACCTCGACTATGCCAAGGTGATCGGCAAGTCGAGCCAGCATCTGCTGGCGGTCATCAGCGACATCCTGGACGTCGCCAAGATCGAGGCCGGCAAGCTGGAAATGCATCCGCAGCCGATCGACGTGCGTGACGCCGTGGAAAGCTCGCTTCTGCTGATCGCCGAACGGGCGGAGGAAGGTGGGCTGACCCTGATCCAGGACATCGCCCCCGAAACGCCCCGCCTGCTGGGCGATCCGGTGCGGGTGAAGCAGATCCTGCTGAACCTACTGACCAACGCGGTGAAGTTCACCCCCAACGGCGGCAGCGTCGCCCTGCGGGTTCGGCCGGAATGCGGCCGCATCCTGATCGAAGTGGCCGACAGTGGCATTGGCATGAATGCGGACGGCATCGCCGTCGCCCTGCAACCCTTCGGTCAGGTCGACAGCCAACTGTCCCGCCGCTCAGGCGGCACCGGGCTGGGCCTGCCGCTGGTGCGGTCCTTCGTCGATCTGCTGAACGGCACGCTGGACATCCGCAGCCGCGAGGGGGAAGGCACGACGGTCAGCGTACGGCTTCCGGTGGCGCCGCCCTACGACGGGGAATAATCAGGGAATGACATGTTCATGAGGCAGGGACCGGTTGCGCAGGACGGCGACCGGCAGGATGAACCGTTGTCGGTCGCGATGGTGTTCGGGATTTCCGGAGTCGATCCGCTGGAATGGGATGCCTGTGCCGCCGGCAAGGGGCCGTTCCTGCGCCATGCCTATCTGAGCGCGGCTGAAGACAGCGGACTGGCCGGCCCGGACAATGGCTGGCGCCCCGCCCATATGATCGTAAGGAATGCGTCTGGCCGGACGGTTGGCGCAGCGCCCCTCTACCTGCGCGACCGGTCCACGGACGAGTTCTGGCCCGATCAGGCCTGGGTCGACGGCTTTCAGGCCTCGGGCGGTCGCTATTTTCCGAAGCTGGTCATGGAGGTCCCCTACACGCCGGTGACCGGCGCGCGGATTTTGCTGCGGGAGGGAGCGCCGTCCCGCGTTGCCGATGCGATGATCGGGTCGATGCGTTCGCTGGCCCACAATCATGGCCTGTCTTCCATCCATGTGAGCTTTCCGGATGAGGAAGACCGTGCCCGTTTCGAGGAGGCGGGATGGTTGACCCGCCATGCCGTCGATTACGAGTGGCGGAACGCGGGATATGGCGACTTCGCCGATTTCACCGCCGCCCTGTCGAGCCGTCGGCGCAGCGTGATGCTGTGGGAACGCCGCAAGATCATCGAGAGCGGAGTACGCATCCGCGACGTGCCGGGCAGCCGGGTCGGGGAGGCCGATGTCGTGGTGTTCCTGGATTTGCTGGCCGACCTCCATGCCCGCAAGGGACGGCGCCAAGCGCTGACCTTTGATTTCATCATGCGGCTCTGCGCCGCTTTCGGTGACACCATTACATTGACTTTCGCAGAAATAGGCGGTGATACGATTGGCGCCTTGCTGACCATGGAAGGAGATGGCTGCCTCTATGTCAGAAACTGGGGGGCGAGGGAGGGCGCGCAGCTGGTCCATTTCGAGATCTGCTATTACCGCACTGTCGAGCGGGCGATCGCCCGGGGTTTGAACCGGGTGGACGGCGGGCGCGGCGGCCCGCACAAGCTGGCGCGAGGGTTCCTGCCGAAACTCTCCCATGCCTGCCACTGGTTCCTGCACACCAACATGCGCCGCGCGGTGGCGGAAGGGCTGGAACTGTACAACGCCAAGGTTCTCGCCGCCTTCGCGCAGGAGCAGGCCCGCTCGCCGTTCCGCCGGCACGCCGGCCGATAGCCGCTTGCACGGTGCGGCACGGGGGGCCACTTTGCCTCTTTGAATAGGCGACAGGCGGAGTGGGACATGACGGTCAGCCGGGCAGTGGGGCGGGATGATCTGAAGACGCGCATCGGGCAGGCGCTGGGTGAGGCGAAGGCCGATCTGGTCATCAAGAACACGCGCTTTCTCAACGTCGTCACCGGCGAGATCGCCGAGGGCGACATCGCCGTTTGCGGCGAGGTCATCGTCGGTACCTACGAGTCCTATGACGGGGTCGAGGAGATCGACGGGCGCGGCCTGACCGTGGTTCCGGGCTTCATCGACACTCATGTCCATTGCGAATCCACCTGCGTCACCCCGCAGGAGTTCGACCGCTGCGTCCTGCCCCGCGGCACCACCACCGCCATTTGCGATCCGCACGAGATTTGCAATGTGCTGGGCGAGCAGGGCCTCAGCTATTTCCTCGACAGTGCCGGGGGTACGGCGCTCGACCTGTTCGTGCAGCTGTCCTCCTGCGTCCCGGCGACGGAACTGGAGACGTCGGGCGCCCGGCTGGAGGCGCCGGACCTGATCCGCCACATGGATCATCCGCGCGTGCTGGGGCTGGCGGAATTCATGAATTTTCCCGGCGTCTTCCACAAGGTGGACGGGGTGCTGGACAAGCTGGCGGCATTCGACGGGCGCCACATCGACGGCCACGCCCCGCTGGTGTCGGGGAAGGAGCTGAACGCCTATCTCTCCTGCGGCATCCGCAACTGCCACGAGACGACCAGCGCCGCAGAAGCGATGGAGAAGCTGCGCAAGGGCATGCAGGTGCTGATCCGCGACGGATCGGTGTCGAAGGACGTCCATGCCCTGGCCGAAGTCATCGGACCGGAAACCTCGCCCTTCCTCGGCTTCTGCACCGACGACCGCAACCCGCTGGACATCGCGGAGGAGGGGCACATGGATCACCTGATCCGCAGCGCCATCCGCCTCGGCGCCCCGGTCGCCCATGTCTATCGCGCCGCCACATGGTCGGCCGCCCGCGGCTTCCGCCTGTACGACCGCGGACTGGTGGCGCCGGGGCATCGCGCCGATCTGGTCCTGCTGGACGATCTGGAGGACTGCGCGGTCAACCGCGTCATCCGCAACGGCAAGATCGTCGGGCCGCACAGCTTCGACGGTCGCACGGCGGTGACGCCGGTAGGCCTCGATTCGGTGAAGCTGGAGCCGGTTGCCGAGGAGGATTTCGCCGTGCCGGCCGGTGGTTCGGTCCAGTCGGTGATCGGGCTGGAGCCGGGCAAGATCCTGACCGAACACCGGCGGATCGAGGTGCCCGTGGTGGGCGGCCGGATGGTGGCCGATCCGTCGCGCGACCTGTTGAAAATCTGCGTCTTCGCCCGCCACGGCAGCAACCGCAACATCGGCCGCGGCTTTGTCCAGGGCTTCGGTTTCGCGGAGGGGGCGCTGGCCTCGTCGGTCGGCCATGACAGCCACAACATCTGCGTGGTCGGGGCGAGCGACGCCGACATGCGCGTCGCGGTCAACCGCCTGATCGAACTGCAGGGCGGCTTCGTCGCCGTGCGCAATGGGCAGGTGGTCGGCGAATTGGCCCTGCCTCTGGCCGGGCTGATGAGCCTGGAGCCGTTCGAGACGGTGGAGGTGAAGCTGCGCTCCCTGCGCGCCGCCGTCCGCGCCATGGGCTGTCCGCTTGCCGAGCCCTTCCTGCAACTGGCCTTCCTTCCCCTGCCGGTCATCCCGCACCTGAAGATCACCGACCGCGGCATGGTCGATGTGGATCGTTTCGAGCTGATTGCCGCCTGATTGGGCGGCCTGCCCGTAAAAGCGGCATCGGCCCGGGTAATGGGCGGTTGGAATTTGGCCTCGCGCTGATTGGCACCGACGACGAAATGGCCGTGAAACCTGGGAAAGCCCGTTCTCTGCAAGGAGCGCGGGCTTTCCATGCCTGAATTTGCGACCCTGAAATTTAGGCCGATTGCCGTCCCGCCTCTGGCATGGGCTTTGCCACGACGACACATAATCTGTTGTTCGTCATCGAGCGAGCCCGATCAGCCATGACCCATCTGGCCCCGGTGATCCACCACTCCCACAGCCTGCTGCCGGTCCGGCCGCCGGAAACCGTGTCGATGCGGACGCGGGACGGCGTGCGGCTGGATGCCGATCTCTACCGGCCCGACGCGGCCGGCACATGGCCGGTGCTTCTCCTGCGCGTCCCCTGCGGCCGGCGCACCGCACTGACCAGCCACTACGCCCATCCGCGCTGGTATGCGGCGCGCGGCTATGTGGTGGTGGTGCAGGACATGCGCGGCTGCGGCACCTCCGACGGCCGCTTCCGTCCCTTCGAGGCGGAGCGGGAGGATGGGGCCGATGCCGTTGCCTGGGCCGCCTCCCTGCCGGGATCGTCGGGATCTGTGGCGATGTACGGCTGCGGCTATGCCGGAATGGCGCAATGGCTGGCATTGGCGGAAGCGCCCTCGGCCCTGCGTGCGGTGGCGCCGGCCTTCGCCGGGTGGGACGTCTTTTCCGACTGGGCCTATGAGGGCGGGGCTTTCCGGTTGGCCGACGCCATGGGCTGGGCCCTGCGCACCGCGGCCGACGCCGCGCGGCGGGTCGAGGACGGAACCGGGCACCGGCTGCTGACGGACGCGGCGCGCAGCCTGCCCATCGACGACGAGATCCCGTCGCGGCCGCAGGCCCTGCGCGACTACGCCCGCTACACCCATTACGACGACTGGTTGACCAATCCGGTGCCCGGCCCGTCCTGGGCCGCGCTGTCGCCCAAGACGATGCAGGACGCCATGCCGGCCGACGTGTCGGTCCTGCAGATCGGCGGCTGGTACGACCCGCGTCTGGCCGGCATGCTGGATGCCCATGATCGTTTCGCCGCGAGCCAGAGGGCGCCGGTGCGGCTGGTCGTCGGCCCCTGGAGCGCCGATGGACCCGCCGCCGCGCCGGGACAGGCGCCGACGCTCGACACGCTGCAACTGGCGTGGTTCGACCGGGTGCTGAAGGGCGAGGGAGGCGACCGCGGCGGTCCGGTCCGCCTGCATGATGTCGAAACCGGACGCTGGCACGACCTGTCCAACCTGTCGGCGGCCAAAGCTGTCCTGCATCTGGCCAGCGACGGCCTCGCCAACCGTCAGGGGGGGCGGCTGGAGTTGGAAATGCCCGATCTGGA
The DNA here is from genome assembly GCF_003115935.1 of Azospirillum sp. TSH20. Taxonomy (NCBI): domain Bacteria; kingdom Pseudomonadati; phylum Pseudomonadota; class Alphaproteobacteria; order Rhodospirillales; family Azospirillaceae; genus Azospirillum; species Azospirillum sp. TSH20. Next base: position 534 of record NZ_LGQU01000035.1, on the reverse strand, counting down.
GGCGCTCGACGTGGTGGTGCACGACCCGCGCACGCCGGTGCCGACGGTGGGTGGCCATGCGGCGCCGGATGCCGCCGGGCGTCCCGACCGCGCCACCGTCGACCGCCGCCCGGACGTCGCGACCTACACCAGCCTGCCGCTGGACGAGCCGCTGATGCTGGCCGGGCGGGTGGCGCTGGATGTGTGGGTGGAGGCCGATGCGCCATCCTTCGATGTCAGCGCCGTTCTGTCGGTCCTGAGGCCCGACGGGCAGGTGCTGCCGTTGACCCAGGGCCATGCGCGGGTGGAACCGGGCGATCCGACCCGTCCGCTGACCATCGCCATGCGGGCGGCCTGCGCCACGCTCGCGCCGGGATCAGCCTTGCGCCTCAGCCTTGCCGGGTCCTGTTTCCCGGCCTATCCGGTCAATCCCGGCACCGGGGCGGAGCCGGGCGAGACCCGCCGCGTCGATGCGCTGCCGATCACCCTGCTGATCCACAGCGGTCCAGACCGGCCGTCGCGCCTGCGCCTGCCGGCCGGACCGGCGGTTTTGGG
>NZ_LGQU01000111.1:0-20004 GCF_003115935.1 Azospirillum sp. TSH20 | reverse complement strand
TTCACCATCCAGAGCTTCCGCGGCCGGACCCGCAACGGCGGGGCGATCACCGCCAATGGCGTCATCCGTCCGGGTGCCGCCGCCGACCAGCAGTTGGACATCAGGCTGCAGGCCGACAATGCCCGGCTGCTGGAGATCGATCTGGTGACGGCGGAGATCGGGGCGAATCTGACCCTGACCGGCGGCTTCGCCAACGCCCGGCTGGCCGGGCCGGTGGATATCCGCCGCGCCGAAATCCAGGTTCCCGACCGCATGCCCGCCAATGTCGTCGATCTGAAGGTGACGGAGGTCGGCAAGGGCCGTCGCGCCCGCGGGACGACCCAGGTGTCCACCGCCGGCGGCACGCGCCGGGTGCCGGCTCCGCAGGAGGCGCCTCCGGCAGCTTCGCCCTTCGTGCTGGCGCTGGACATGACGGTGAATGCGCCGAATCAGATCTTCGTGCGCGGTCGCGGGCTGAATGCTGAGTTGGGCGGCAACCTGCGTGTGGGCGGCACCGCCGCCGCGCCGGAGGTGACCGGCCGCTTCACCATCCTGAAAGGCAGCCTGGACCTGCTGGCCAAGAACTTCGAGTTCAAGCGCGGCATCTTCGATTTCGACGGCACACAGCCGATCGACCCCCGGCTGGATCTGCTGGCCGAGGCGACGGCCAACGGCATCACCGCCGACGTCGTGGTCAGCGGCACCGCCCGCCAGCCGAAGATCGAGCTGACCTCTCCGCAGGGACTTCCGCAGGACGAGGTGCTGGCCGGCGTGCTGTTCGGCAAGTCGGTCGGCGACCTGAGCGCCGCGGAAGCGGTTCAGCTGGCCCAGTCGGCGGCGTCGCTGGCGGGGATCGGCGGCGGTGGCGGCGGCATCCTGGACAAGGTGCGCCGCGGCCTGGGCGTCGACCGGCTGGACTTCACCCAGGGCGAGAACGGCAAGGGCGGCGCCGTTCAGGCCGGCCGCTACGTCAGCGACCGCGTCTATGTCGGCGTCGAACAGGGCATCGGCGCCAACCAGAGCCGGGCCAAGGTCGAGATCGACATCACCAAGAACCTGAAGGGCACCGCCGCGGTCGGAGCCAATTCGGAGACCAAGTTCGGGGTGATCTACGAGAAGGATTATTGAGAGGGGCTGTCGGCTGACGACGCCCCCACCTGACCTCAACGTCCCACGACGATCCGCGCGTGCGATGGCACCGGCACGATGCCGTCCACCGCCTGGGCATCGAACCGCCTGGCGATGTCCTGCTCCAGCGCCTTGCGCCGTTCCGCGCTCAATCGGCCCAGCCGGTGGCCGAAGCTCATGTCCAGCGCGGCGCGCCAGAAGGGCTGGCCGGCGGGGGCCTTGCGCACCGGGGTCAACTCGGTCTCCGAGGTTTCGGCAAAGCCGGCGGCCCGCATCACTTCGGACAGCAATCCCGGCTTGGCGAAACGGAACAGCGGGTCGAGGCTGCCGTCCTCGCCGAGATGGTCTGCGACCACGTCGCCGATCTCCGCGAACAGCCCGTTGCCGGCCCGCGGTCCCCACACCATGAAGGCCGCCTTGCCGCCGGGGCGCAGGACGCGCCGCACCTCGCGCAGGGCGGAGTCCACGTCCGGCACGAACATGATGCCGAACCGGCAGGTCACCCCGTCGAAGGCGGCGTCGGCGAAGGGCAGGGCGGTCATGTCGGCGGCGGTGAAGGCGGGCGCCGGTCCCTTGACGCTGCGGGCACGGCGGACTGCGCCCGCCATCATGCCGGGGACGAGATCGCTGCCCACCACCAGCCCGTCCGGTCCGGCCCGGCGCGCGGCGCTCAGCGCCGGCTCGCCCGCGCCCGATGCGAGGTCGAGCAGCCGGTGACCCTCCGTCAGACCGGCGGCATCCAGAAGCGGGCGGTTCAGCTTGTCGGCCAGATCGGCCATCGGATCGGCCCAGCGGTCCCAGGCGTCGGCGCTGGCGGCCCAGCGGTCACGCTCTCTGACGGCATCGGGATGGCCAGCATCGGGAGCGGGGGTGTCGGGTAAGGTGGTCGCGGTCAATGGAGAAGCCTCGCCGTGCCGGCCACGCGCTGGACCGTGTCGGCGTCGTTCAGCCGTTCGCCCAGCGCCGACAACTCGTCGGACAGCTTGCGGTTGGCGTCGGTCAGTTGCTGGATGCGGGTCTGCGCCGCCTGCTGCTGCTGGGACAGGGTCGCCACCGTCTCCGTCAGCTTGCGGATTTGCTGGGACTGGCGGGCCGCGGCCTCGTTCAGGCTGCGGCGGATCGATCCGACGGCCACCAGCACGACGGTGCTGACGGTCACGCCGGCCATGATGGCGACGATGCTGATCCCGGTGAACCAGTCCATGGGCCGGAAGCTTCGGCCCATTTCACCGTTCGGTCAAGCAGCCTGACAGTTTGCCAACACAACGGACCCGGCGCCATGGTCGGCGCCGGGTCCGCAAAACTTAAAAATCAGCGGGTGTCGTCAGCCGACGGACCCGCTGACCGGACGCTCCGCCTTCATGCGCAGTTCCTTCAGGTGATCGCCGAAGGCGCGCAGGACCGGCATGATGCGCTGGGTCTGGTCGGTGGTGACGTGGGCGTCCGTCTTCAGCACGATGGTCGGCGCCTCGCTCATCAGGCGCTTGGCGCGCATCGGGCCGACCTTGTCGTCGAGGAACATGGCCATGCCCATCAGGATGCCCAGCGTGACGTCGTCCGGAGCCTTGGGCAGGGCCAGGACTTCATGAAGCTCGTTCAGCAGCGTGTAGGCGACGATGGAGGTGCGTTCGATGGTGTCGACGTCGGCGGCCATGGGCATCGGGCAGGTCCTCGGGAAACGTTCGGATGAAACGTTGCAGGTGAGACGCTGGCGGGTGACGCGGGATGGCGTCCCCATGGGCGCCAGCGCTTGCGAAATCCGTCGTGCCCCGAGGGTAATCGTCATTTTATAACCAAAGTGTTAACCAAGCCACTCCCGAGTCGTTCGAGTCGCATTTTTCCGAGTCGCAATCTCACGTTCTCAGCGTTTTCCGCCGCTGCGCGTTCTGGTCGAAAGCGACAGTTCGGCGACTTCCTCTCGCGCGCTGCTGACGAGGCCGGCCGACTGGACGACGCCACGGTTGAAGGGGTGAAAGGTCTGCGCGTAGATGCTGCGGATTTTCGTCACGTAATCCTTCGTCTCCCGGTAGGGCGGGATGCCCTTGTACTGCAGGACCGCCCCCTCGCCGGCATTGTAGCCCGCCAGCGCATAGGCGACGTTGCCGTCGAAATAGGCCAGCAGCCAGCGCAGATACTTCATGCCGCCGCGCAGATTCTGTTCGGCGTTGAAGGGGTCGGAGACGCCGAAGCGTTCGGCGGTTTCCGGGATCAGCTGCATCAGACCCTGGGCGTTCTTGTTCGACACGACGTCGACGCGGTAGCCGGACTCGACCGCGATGACCGCCAGCACCAGATCGGGATCGAGGCCGTAGGTCGGCGCCATCTTCTGCACCATGGCGCGGATTTCGGCCGGCGGCTTGCGGATGATGCCCCAGCGCAGGTTGGGCGGCTCGCAACGGTCGGGCGTCTTCACCTTGGCGCTGACAGTGCCGACCAGCCGCTCCGCCTGTTCGTTTCCGAGGGACGCGGCCTTGCGCAGCCAGGCACGGCCGAGATCGGCGTCCTTGGATACGCCGCCCGCCCCGGCCATATGCATCCGGCCGGCCATCAACGCCGCGTCGGCAAAGTCCTGACGGGCTGCACGGCAATAAAGGGATAAGGCGAGCCGGGAGTCGGCCTTCACCCCGTCGGCGCGGTCGTAATGCTGCGCCAGTTCGTATTGGGCGCGGGCGCTGCCCTTGCTGGCCAGGGCCTCCAGCGCGGCGACGGTCTTTTCGGCGATGCCGGCATTCGCGGGCGCTGCCGCCAGCAGGGCAGGCAGGAGAACTGCCGCAGACAGCGCAGCCATTCGTGCCGGGCGGGTTCCACGCCTGCCGATGCGCCGTGAGGTTGCGGAAATACGCGACGCGGACGGTGTACCGCAAAGGTTCGTGTGGCCTTCCACAGGACCCCCCTGTATGATTTTCTTCAAGCTTTCGGAGACCACCGAAAGGTCGAAAGCAGAACTCTCGGGGAGGACGCCGCTGTATCCGTCTGGCCGGGTGCCAGGCGTGACGGCGTAAGCCGAAACGGAAGGCCGGCTGCCGGAAAATACATCGCCGTAAGTGCTTGATGTGGCGCTGCCAATAAAAAATGCATAGACCGATCGACGAATGTCGGTCGGTCTTTTTCTTTTCACGTTGGTCATGCGTCCTCCAATCGAGTTGGAGAAATAACGAAAGACCAGATGTTGCGCCAATGCCCGAACGGTGATTGGTGTGGGATACACGGGGTACTCTAGGGGTTAACCGGCCCTATTGTATGACCCATTAGCCTTTTTCCCAACTGGCAGCTCGTTTGTGCGCTCATTACGTACGGATCGGGCCAGATAATCGGCTGCAAATTCGATGGCCCCGGACGATGGAGATTTTCCTCTTGGAGATTTCCGCGTCCGGGGCCTTCGCGCCGGAGGCCCCGGCATTGTCGCCCGCAGTCGAGAAAGCGGTCGGCGTCGCCGCGGCGAACGGCATTGAAGGAGGCATCGTTTCACCGATGGCGAACCACGTCGCGACAACCTTGAGCCAGCGACTGCGCGGCCCGGCCCTGGCCGATCCGATGCCGTTCGGCGCCGAGGCCGTTGGCCGGACCCGTTCGGACGGCCTGCCGACGTACACAGACCAGGAAAACGCCGATGCCGGGATGGAGACCCATTTGACTGCCCATGCGGAGGCCCATACGGAGGCCAAGCGGGCCGAAGCCGGCACCGAGGCCGGCGAAGCCGATACGGTCGTGGCCGATGCCGGCATCGTGGCCGTTCAGGGGGATGCCCAGGACGAGTTCCGCCCCGACCCCAACGCACCGCCCGATCCGGCGGTGATCCGCCAGATCGAGGAGGAAATCCCACGGCTGCGCCGGTTCGCCCGCGCCATGGTTCGGGATGCGACGCTGGCCGACGATCTGGTTCAGGAATGCCTTGAACGGGCGCTGTCGCGCCTGCATCTGTGGCGGCCCGGCACCAATCTCCGCGCCTGGCTGTTCACCATCCTGCGCAACCTTCACATCAACGGCGTACGCCGCCGCCAGCCGGTGGTCGACATCGACGCCGAGGCGCAGGCCGCGATCGGAGCCGCCCCCGGCTCGCAGTTCGTGCGGATGGAACTGCGTGACCTGCGCCGGGCGCTGGCCCTGCTCCCCAACGAACAGCGCGAGGTCGTTCTGCTGATCGGTCTGGAGGGCATTTCCTACAACGAGGCGGCCGACATCCTCGGCATCTCCATCGGAACCGTGAAATCGCGCCTGTCGCGCGGTCGTCGCGCCCTGCGACTGCTGATGGAGGGCGAGAGCCCATCGGACGACGCGGACGCCTGAACACGGACGCTTGAGCGGGCGGGCATTGAGGACAGGATGGATTTCGCGGGGTACCCGGTTGCCGGGTGCCCCGTTTTCATATGCCCGCCTCTTTCATCCGTAATGACGGAAAAAAGAACGGCGGCGCCCGCTTGGGACGCCGCCGGAGGCGGGGACAATCGAAGCGCCGCCTGGGCTCGCCGGCCCTGACGTCACCTCAGGAGGAGAGAGTGTTGCAGCGTCAGGAGATACCGCGATCAACCGGGCGGTCCGCCGTTGGTTCCGTCCTGCCGGAAAAGCGGATCGCCCGGTTGGGCGGATTGGACCATCGGCCGGCCTACCGTCGCCGGACCAGACCCATGATCAGGCTGATGGCGAACAGGATCAGGAACAGGAAGAACAGGATCTGCGCGACGCCGGAGCTGGCCGACGCGATCCCACCGAACCCGAGCGCGCCGGCGATCAGCGCGATGACGAAGAAAACGAGAGCCCAATAGAGCATCATACCCTCCCTCGTTCGGCCGAATAGTCGCCAAGGACTGCCGGCGTCACGCATGAGACAAGTCGTGGCAGCACCCGCCGTCCCGTCGGCTTTGTCACATGGCCTTTGCTTGTAAGGCAAGTCGGGCCAAGGTGACGGTAAGCACAGCCGGTGCGGCGGCATTCGAAGACCAGAACACTGTCGTCGGTCCAATGTTCCCGCTTCCTGATTGGCCGGGGTATCTGGGCGCCGCAAGGCTGGTGCGGACTGGCATTTATGCAACAATGGGGCTTCCGGCGCGTTTCCGGATCATCAGGCCCGGCAGTCGCCGGCCAATGGGGGACGACAACACGGGAGGATCCTATGAAGACCGGATTGATCCTGGCGGCGATGGCCGCTTCGCTCGCAATGGCGCCGGCGGCGATGGCGCAGCAGACTTACCTGCAAAAAAGCTATTCCGGCGCCTATTCCGGGAGCACCGGTGGCGATGTCTCCGGACTGACGGGTTCCGCCGGCGAATCCTCGTCCGATCTGGCCGGGCGCCGTGGTCGGGGGCAGAAGCCGATCGAACTGCAACAGACGACGCTGCTGAACCAGCTCAGCGCCGCCGGCTATGTGTCGGTGCGCGATTTCCGCAAGGAGGGTGACCGTTACGTCGCCAATGCCATGACCCCGCAAGGGGAGTGGACGACCGTGGTCCTCGACCCGCGCAATCCTTCGACGACGCGCGCGCCGACCCCGGCAACCAAGCCGGCCCGCTGACGTCAGTCCAGCAGATGCGACCATGTGCCGGTGAGGCGGCCGACGCCTCCCGGCACGCGGAGATCGTAGAGCGGCAGCGGTTGCTGCAGGCGCTGCCCGGCGTCGCGTCCCAGCGTGCGGACCGCCGTTTCCACCGTGCCGCCGACCGGCAGCCATCCTGACGCGGCGATCGGCACCACCAGCGCCATCCCCCAGTCCATCCGCCCGCCGAAACGGCTCTGGGCGCCGTCCGGTCCCTCGGTCCAGGTGGCATGGGCGGTCAGGCCGATGCCGCCGTCGAAGCGGCGCATCACCTCCACCGTTCCACCCCAATCGCCACCGAGATAGCGCCCGAGCCGCAGCGCAGTGGTCGTGCCGGCACCGGGGGCTTCCCAATAGAAGCTGGCGTGGCCGGTGCCGCGGGCGTCGCCGTGGTCGATGGCGAGGACGCTCTCCGGCCGGCGCTTCCAGACCTGATTGAGGTCGAGGCCGAATGCCCATCGGGCAGCGAGCGGCTGGAACAGCGCCTCCGCACCGACGCCGGCATACATCTCCTCCAGATGACCGCCGGACAGCCGCGTCGTCAGCCCCTCCGCCGGCTTGGCAAGCCACGCCGCATAGGCATGGTCGAGCGCGAGCGGGCGGTCGGCATAGCGTGGCAGGTCGCTGCGCACCGGCTGCGCCGCCGGCACGGCGTTGGTGTCCAGCAGTTGCAGATCGCTCGCCGCATTGACGCGCAGTCCGGCACCCAGAACCAGCCCGCGCAGAGGCTCCGCCCGCAGCACCACGTCGGTGTGGGTGCGCTGGGCCACCGCGGTCCCCAACTCGGCCAGATCGAAGCTGGCGACGAGGCGGGTGGACAGGTCGAGCCGCGGGCGCCAGCCCGGTGGCGGGTCCGCCGTTGCGGCAAGTTGCGTCGTCCGCCAGATCTCCTCGGCACTGCCGCGGTGATCGGCGGCCCGTTCCAGGTCGCGGCGCAGCAGGGTAACGCTCGCCGTGTCCAGGCCGCCGGCGCCGGTGACGATGCGCAACCGCTCGACCTGCGGCGGGGCGAGATCGGCCAGCAGGCGGGCGGCATCGCCGACCTCGCGCGCCAGCGGCATCCGACCGCTCCCGGCCGGATCGAGCCACAGGGTCGCGACCTCTCCCTCGATTTGGGCGGCGCGGACCGGCAGGCCGCGGCTGCGCGCCACCAGGGCGATGGCATCGGCAGACAGGGCGGAGCCGGCGGACGGGCGGGGCCCGACGCCGGGGGGAGGGCGGTTGGGGCGGTCGGCATCCACCGCCGGGTCGAAGCGGACCGACAGCCGCAGCATCAGGCGTCTACCCTGCTCGTAGGCCGCGCCCAAATCGGCCCAGGACGCCGGGCGCCAGGACAGGCCCAGGCTGTAGCGGCTGCCGGGATCGAAGCCCGGCTCGTCCTGCCGTTGGGCACGGAAGCGGTCGCCGGAGGATTCGAGCTTCAGGCTCAGCCCATCGACCGGCGTGTGCCACTCTACGCCGCCGAACAGGGCCACCCGCTCGCCGCTGAACCACGCCTTGGGGCCTCGGGTTGTTGGCCATGCCGACGGGTCGCGGTCGCGGCGGAAACGGCCGCCCAGGAAACGCAGCGGGTTGCGCAGGTGCCCGGCCTCTCCCAACGTTCCCCATCCCATGCCGAGCATCAGGTCCAAGTCCCACCACCGCCGCGACAGGGCGATGTATTCGCCGGCGAAGCGGCCCTTGCCAGGAAGATCCAGCCCCGACCCGGTGACGTCGCGCCCGCCGATCACCAGGGCCGGCCCGCGCTCATCCTCCCTCCGCAACCGGAGTTTCAGATCGAGGCCGGGTTCGGTGAGGCCGTAATAGCCGGGATAGGCGCTGTTGCGCGCGGTGACCTCCAGCCAGGGCATCGGCTGGGCGGATATGGTGTAGTGGCGGTGCAGGTCGCCAAGCGCGGTCAACCCGCCGCTCATCGAACCGTCTGGCGCCATGCGGGCATTCGGCATCTGCAACAGCCCGATCCCGCCCCAGTCGGACAGGCTGTATTGCACCTCATCAGCCAGGGCGGGGGCCAGGACCACGGGTGCCGCAAGAAGAACAATAAAGGCAGTGAGGCGCACGCGCTGATCGCGAAGGTTCGGAGATACGATCCGATCCTTCGCGAGTCATGCGTATGAATGCAACTGAAAAGACGCGGGAGGCCGTCGCCGTTACGGCGCCTCGACCACCTCGAAGTCATGGGTGATGGTGGCGGTCTGGCCCAGCATGATCGAGGCGGAGCAATATTTCTCCGCCGACAGGGCGATGGCGCGCTCCACCTTGGCGGGATCCAGCTTGCGGCCGGTCACGGTGAAATGGACGTGGATCTTGGTGAAGACCTTCGGATCGGTGTCCGCCCGCTCGGCCTCGATGGCGGCGACGCAGTCGGTGATCTGCTGGCGGCCCTTTTCCAGGATCATCACCACGTCGAAGCAGGTGCAACCGCCCATGCCGATCAGCAGCATTTCCATCGGGCGGATGCCGGCATTGCGGCCGCCGGATTCCGGGGCGCCGTCCATCACCACGGCATGGCCGCTGCCGGATTCGCCGACGAACATCTTGCCGTCCACCCAAGTGACGCGCGCCTTCATGACCATTTCCTTCGTTCACTGTTGATCGTGAGTGTCCGCGCGAAGCTAGGCGCGGCGGCGGGGCGGCGCAAGGGGGCGCAGCGCTTCCATCACCGGGCTTGTCCGGCGGCGCCCGCTCGCCCAAAGTCGACGGTGCAGCGACGCATATTGCGATGACGAGGCCCTTCACCATGCCGCACGACCATTCCCATGGCGGCTCTTCCGAAGTGGGTCACAGCCATGCCAGGCACGACCACGGCGACCGTCACCATCACGGGCCGGCGCGCTACGACCGGTCCTTCGCGCTGGGGGCATTGCTGAACATCGGCTTCGTGGTCGTGGAGGCGGTCTATGGGCTGCTCGCCAATTCCACGGCGCTGCTGGCTGATGCCGGGCATAATCTCAGCGACGTGATGGGGTTGCTGCTGGCTTGGGGAGCGGTCTGGCTGGGCCGGCGGATTCCGCAGGGGCGCTACACCTACGGCTTCGGCAATGCGTCGATCCTGGCGTCGCTGCTGAACGCGATGATCCTGCTGATCGCCGTCGGCGCCATCCTGCTGGAGGCGGCCAACCGTATCGCCGATCCGGAGCCGGTGGGGGAAACCACGGTGATGGTGGTGGCGGTGATCGGCATCGTCATCAACGCCTGGACCGCGTGGCTGTTCATGGGCGGACAGAAGCAGGACATCAACCTGCGCGGCGCCTATCTTCACATGGCGGCCGATGCGGCGGTGTCCCTGGGCGTCGTGCTGGCAGCGCTGGCGATCCGCTTCACCGGCTGGCTGTGGCTGGACCCGGTGACCAGCATCGTCATTGCCGTGGTCATCATCGCCGGCACCTGGGGTCTGCTGCGCGATTCGGTGCGGCTGGCGATGGACGCCGTGCCCGACGGCATCGACCGGGCAGGGGTCGAGCGCTATCTGGCCGGGCTGCCCGGCGTCGTCGCCGTGCACGACCTGCACATCTGGCCGATCAGCACGACGGAAACCGCCCTGACTGCCCATCTCGTCCGCCCCGGCATGGGGCAGGACGACGCCCTTCTGCTGGAGATCTCGACGGTGCTGAAGGAGCGCTTCGGCATCGGCCATGCCACCATCCAGGTGGAGCATGACGGCAGTTGCTGCCGCCTTGCCCCAGCGGAGGTGGTCTGAGCCCTTAGACCTGCTCGCGGGCGAGGCGGCGGGCGTTGGCGCGCACCTTGCGGTAGGCGGGGTTCATGCTGGCAGCCGCCAGCGCCGCCGTCGCCTCGATCAGGCGCAGGTTGGCGTGGATGCCGGCATCGACCGCGTCGGCCAGCAGGCGCTGCTGCACGTCGACGATCTCCACCGGGTTCTTGCAGGTGGCAAGTCCGCCGATGGTGGCCGCCGCCGCCTGCGTCTGCTTGGTGATCATGGTGATCCAGGCCTGCCCGAACTCGCCGATGCCGGTGGCCACCGCATGAAAGGCTTCGACGGCCGCCTCCACCTTCTCCGACCCCATGCGGATGAATTCCGGGTTGGCGAAGTCGATGGGATTCGACAGCGCCGCCGTCATCATCGCGGTGCGATAGCCGATGGTCTGCGCCGCCGCGACGCCCATTTCGCTGCTGCGAAGGCCGGTCTTGGTAAGCTGGCCCGCCACCGCCAGAAGCCTGTCGGTGGGATGGCCGTTGCCGGCGTTCTGTGATGACATGGGCGTCGCCCCTCTCAAAAAATCGTTGTCGGAACCTGGCTGCAGCATCAACGCTGCACTGCAGCATAGGTTCCGGGACGATCTTTACGCCTCGGCGAGCGCGCGGTCGAGATCTTCGATGATGTCCTGAGGATCCTCAAGACCAACGGACAGGCGCAGCAGGCCGGGTTCGATCCGCGCCGCGACCTTTTCCTCGTCCGTCAGCTTGGAATGGGTGGTGGTGGCGGGGTGGGTGATGAGGCTCTTCGAATCGCCGAGATTGTTGGAGATCATCACCATGCGCAGGCCGTTCAGCGTGTTGAACGCCTCGGTCTTGCCGCCCTTCAGGAAGACCGACAGCATGTTGCCGCCGCCGGTCATCTGCTTGCGCACCAGATCATATTGCGGATGGCTGGGCAGCAGCGGGTACAGCACCTGGGCGACCTTCGGGTGGCTTTCCAGGAACTCGGCGACCTGCAGCCCGGCCGCCGACTGGGCCTGCACGCGCAGTTCCAGCGTCTCCATGCCCTTCAGCAGCAGCCAGGAATTGAAGGGGGAGATGGTCGGGCCGGTGTTGCGCAGGAAGGGATGGATAACCTCGGAGGCGTATTTCTTGTCCTTTGCCAGGATGACGCCGCCCAGGCAGCGGCCCTGACCATCGATGTGCTTGGTCGCCGAATAGATGATGACGTCGGCGCCGAAGTCGAACGGGCGCTGCAGGACGGGCGTCGCGAAGGCGTTGTCGACGACGACCACGGCACCCGCCTTGTGGGCGAGGTCGCAGACCGCCTGAAGATCGACGACCTCCAACCCGGGGTTCGACGGGGTTTCGAGGAAGACCGCCTTGGTCGGCTTGGACAGCGCCTCTTCCCACTCCGTCAGGTTGGTGCCGTCGACGAACACCGTCTCGATGCCGTAGCGGCCACACAGTTCCTTCAGGATCCAATAGCAGGAGATGAAGAGCGCCCGCGGCGCCACCACCCGGTCGCCGGCGCGCAGGCCGCTCATCAGCGCGCCATGCACCGCCGCCATGCCGCTGGCTGTGGCATAGGCCCATTCGGCGCCCTCATATTCGGCCAGCCGGTCCTCGAACATCGCCGAGGTCGGGTTGCGGAAGCGCGAGTAGACATGGCGCGTGCCGTCGTTGGCGAAGGCGTTCTCCGCCTCCTCGGCCGAGCCGTAAACGAAGCCGGAGGTCTGGTACAGCGCCTCGCAGGTCTCGTCGAACTGCGAGCGGCGGATGCCGCCATGGACCAGCTTGGACCGCGGGCGCAGCCCCGCGACATTCGGATTGCGATGATCGGTGCGCGACATTCCGCAACTCTCCCCTGAATGACGCCGGTGGGGCGAGGCCGGCCGCAAACAGAAAACGCCCCGACCGATCGGGTCGAGGCGCGGACGCGGCTCGGACCTTTTTAGCGGGTTGTTTTACGTGGCCCGCAAGCCGGTCGACCAAATCACCACGTGGGTTCGCTTGTACGACTGCGTATGACCGCCGTCAAGGGGGGTAGCGCCGCCATCCCTTTTTCCGAAATGCGTCCGGTCCGCCGATCCGAAATCGCGGTCGATATTCAGCAAGATGTGTCAGGACGGCTGCCGGACCCCCGGCTTATGGTTCCCTCCATCAACCGTGTAGGCCGGATCGACGATGAGCAGGCAAGAGTATGACGAGAGATTTTCCCGGCTGTTCGACTACATCGATCAGAATCTGGAAGGCGACCTGTCGCTCGACAGGCTGAGCGATGTCGCCTGTCTCTCGAAGTTCCACTTTCATCGTCTTTTCTCTGCTCATTTCGATGTCAGCGTCGGGAAATACATCCAGCTGGCACGGTTGAAGCGGGCGTCGTTCCGGCTGGCCTTCTATCCGGCCGACAAGGTCATCGACATCGCTTTGGACGCCGGTTTCGAAACGCCGGAATCCTTCTCCCGCGCCTTCAAGACTGCGTTCGGCCAAACCCCGTCGGAGTTCAGGAAAACTCCGGAATGGCGGCAGTGGCACGACCGCTATCGTCACATCAAAAGAAGAAGGATCAGGACCATGGATGTCTCCATCGTCGAAGTCGCGCCTGTCCAGGTGGCGGCCTACTGTCATCGAGGACCGATCGAAGGCGTGAATGACTCCGTTCGCATCTTCATCGACTGGCGCAAGGCCAGCGGGCTGTCACCGCGGGAACGGTGCCGGACCTTCGGCGTCGCCTTCGACAACCCGGAAACCACCGAACCGGCCGATTTCCGGTTCGACATCTGCGGGGAGATCGACGGCGAGGTGCCGGACAATCCCCAAGGGGTGGTGAAGAAGCTCATTCCCGGCGGTCGATGCGCCGTGGTCAGGCACCGGGGAGCGCACGAGCAGATCGGGGAGGTCGTGCGGTTTCTCTATGGCCGATGGCTTCCGGAAAGCGGCGAAGAGCTTCGCGATTTCCCGGTGTACTTCCACTATCTGAACTTCATTGGCGAGACGCCGGAGCATGATCTGCTGACCGACGTCTATTTGCCGATCAAGTAAGGCACGGCACGGAAGTGGCGCCGCTTCCGTTGTCCGCCGGTTCAGCCGACCTGCTCTTTGCTTGGTTGCGGCTTTTTCGACAGCATCCCCTTCACGTCTCCCAGACTTGCCCCGCCCAGCAGCGTCGCCAGCGCTCCGAAGGCCGTGGCTCCGCCGGACACCAGCAAGGCGAGCGCCAGGAACCTCACCGCGGTGGAGGATGCGGCGAGCCAGGGTGCAAGCGCACGCTCGCCCACCAGAAGGGCCACCCCCATGCCGGCCGCCGCCACGGCGATGCGCGGCGCGCGGCGTTTCAGCCGGTCATCCAGGTCGAACAGGCCGCGCCGGCGCATCGCCGCGACCAGCAGCCCGACATCCAGCCATGCCGTCAAACCGGTGGTGAGCGCGATTCCGACATGGCCCAGCCAGGGCATCAGCAGCAGCGCCAGCAGGGCGGTCGCCACCGTCACGACGACGGTGACCCGTACCGGCGTCACCGTGTCGTGGCGGGCAAAAAAGGCGGCGTTCAGCGACTTCACGATCACATAGGCTGGGATACCGACGGCATAGGCGGCGAGCGCCATCGCCGTGGCCTGCGCCTCCTCCGGACCGAAGGCGCCGCGCTGGAACAGGACGGAGACGATGGGCGCTCCCGCCACGCCCAGGGCGACCGCCGCCGGCAGGCCGAGCAGCAGGCTGAACTCCAGCGCGCGGCTCAGGTAATGGCGGACCAGCCGCTCGTCCCCGGCGGCGACATGACGGGCCAGAACCGGCAGAAGGGCGGTGCCGATGGCGATGCCGATGATGCCCAGCGGCATCTGGTTCAGCCGGTCGGCATAATAAAGGAAGGACACCGCGCCCGACGGCAGCAGCGAGGCCAGCACGATGTTCAGGAACAGGTTGATCTGCATGACGCCGGCCCCGATCGCGCCGGGCCCGATCAGCCGGAACAGCCGCCGCATTCCCTCCGTCATGCGCGGCGGACGCAGACGCAGGGCGACGCCCGCCTTGCCGCAGGCCCAGGCCATCCACGCGACCTGAACGGCTCCCGACAGCGTGACCGCCGCCGCCATGGCGGTGCCGGCCTCCAGCCCCAGCCGCGGGGCGATCAGCAGGGCGGCGACCAGAGTCAGGTTGAAGGCGATGGGAGCCGCGGCGAAGGGGCCGAAGCGGTCGAGCGCGTTCAGCACCCCGCCCAGCAGCGCCACCAGCGAGATCAGCGCCAGATAGGGAAAGGTCAGCCGCGCCATGTCCACCGCCAAGGCGAACTTGGCCGGCTCGTCCGAAAAGCCGGGGGCGAGACCGTGCATCAGCCAGGGCATGGCGACGATGGCGGCCAGCGTGAAGGGCAGCAGCATCGCCAGCAGCATCGCCAGCGCCTCTTCCGCGAAGCGGATGGCGGCGGCACGGCCGCGGGTCTGCAATTCGGCGGCGAAGAGCGGAACGAAGGCGACGCCGAAGGCGCCTTCCGCGAACAGCCGGCGGAACAGGTTGGGCAGCTTCAGCGCGACGAAGAAGGCGTCGGCGACCGGCCCGGCACCCAGCACGGCCGCCGTCAGGATGTCGCGTGCGAAGCCGGCCAGCCGGCTCAGCAGGGTCAGGCCGCCGACTGTGGCGATGGCGCGTGCGAAATTCATCGCGGCGGTATAGCCGGCCATGGAAGCGCGGCAAAGCCGGCTTTTCGGCGCAGTGGATGCGGTGCCGTTGGTGGTGGTGATGGCGCTGGTCTGCTTGGGTGGAGCAACTGTCCGCCGCTGCCACCTTGCCGGTAATGGCGTTGCGTCGGCATCTTCATTGCGGCATGCTTGCGTCCGCCTGCCTGCGTCCGCTTTCACACCGAAGGACGCGGCCGGCGGACGATCCACTGCGTTCGGGGTATACGTGAAGCGGGCGCTCTGGCTTTTTTCCGGTTTCGGCGGGCGGCTGGTCCTGCCCGCTCTGGCGGTTGCGCTGGCCATCGCCGCCCTGTGGTGGATTCTGCTCGACCGTCTGCATCGGGAAGAGCGGCTGCTCGACCAGACGGCCCATGAGAAGACCGCAGTCGTCGCCCGTCTGGTGGAGGAGCATGCGGTTTCCACCTTCCGCCGGGTCGACGACCTGCTGCTGGACCTGATCGCCAACACCGAGCGCAACCGCGCCATGCGCCTGGATTCCCGCCGCGCCTTCGAAGAGGGGCTGGTGGTGGGCGTCCGCGTCTATGACGCCTCGGGCCTGCTGACCATGGGCGGGGGACGGGCAACCTTCCAGGGGACCATCACCGACCGCGACGAGTTCCGCATCGCGCGTGACAGCGCACCGCGCGGGCTGGTGATCGGCATTCCCTATGCCTCGTCGGAAACGCATGACCTGATCATCCCGGTGTCGCGCCGGCTGGAGAACACCGACGGTACCTTTGCCGGGATCGCCGTCGCCGACATTCCGGTCGAATCCTTCGTCCGCTATTACCGCGTGCTCGGCCTGCCGCCGGACGGCGCGGCGGCGCTGCTGCGCTCCGACGGCATCATCGTCGCCCGCAGCGCCAGAATGAACGCGGCATCGAGCCGTGATTCAGCCAACAGCGAGCTTTGGCAGGCGATCAGGCAGCATCCCATCGGCCACATGCGGATGACCAGCCCGATCGACGGGGTGGAGCGGATCACCGCCTTCCGGTCGGCTCCCGATTATCCGGTGATCGCGGTCGTCGGCGAATCGGTTGAGACGGTGTTCGGTCCCTGGCGCGACAATGCCCGCCTATACATCGGCTGGGCGGTCGCCACCACCGTGGTGATCCTGCTGTTCGTCATCGCCTTCATCGTCGAACTGCAATGGCGCCGCCACACCGACCGGGCGTTGCGGGTGCGCAACCGGGCGCTGGCCTGGAGCAACGACGGCATCATGATCGCCGACGCCACCCAGCCCGGCATGCCCATCGTCTATGTCAATCCGGCGTTGGAACAACTGCTGGGCACGCCGGTCTCCGCCCTGATGGGCAGCGGCGCCCTGACGGCGCTGGAGCGGGCGACGAACGACCGGGCGGCCCTGCAGCCGCTGCGTGACGCCATCGTCGTCGGCCGGGACGCGCGGGTGGAACTGACCCGTCCCGGCCTCGTCGCGGACGGGGCGGACCCGCAGGGGCCGCGCTGCCTGGAGTTGAGCGCGTCGCCGGTGCGAGATCACGACAACCGTCTGGTCAGCCTGATCGCCACCGTCCGCGACATCTCCGAACACAAGCGGGCGCAGGCGGCGCTGACGGAAGCCCGGCGGGAGGCCGACCTTGCGAACGTCGCGAAGTCGAAATTCCTGGCGGCGGCCAGTCACGATCTTCGCCAGCCGGTGCAGTCGCTGATGCTGCTGATGGAGGTGCTGTCCACCCGCGTCAGCGACGGCATGACCCGCAATGTCCTGGGCACCATGGATCGGGCGCTGGGCGCCCTGAAGATGCTGCTGGACGGGCTGCTCGACGTCTCCCGGCTGGAAGCCGGGGCGGTGGTGCCGGAGGTGGAGGTGTTTCCGCTGCAGGAGGTGATGGACCGCGTGGCCGCCAACAGCCGCTCCGTCGCCGTCCAGAAGGGGCTAATCCTGCACATCGTGCCGTGCAGCGCCCATGTCCGCAGCGATCCGATGCTGTTGGGCCGCATCCTGCAGAATCTGGTGGAGAACGCGCTGCGCTACACCGATAAGGGGCGCATCCTGATCGGCTGCCGCCGTCGGGGCGGCATGCTGCGGATCGAGGTGTGGGACACCGGCATCGGCATCCCCGCCGACCAGCAGGAGGACATCTTCCAGGAGTTCATGCAGGTCGGCAATCCCAGCCGCAACCGCGACCGGGGCCTTGGGCTCGGTCTGGCGGTGGTGCGGCGGCTGTCGGCGATGCTCGACCATCAGGTCACGGTGCGGTCCACCCCCGGCGAGGGATCGGTCTTCACCGTGGAACTGCCGATCGCCGACGCGCCGTCGGCCAAGACCGTGCCTGCTCCGCTCGCGCCGCTGCCGGCCTTCGCCACCACGGTTCTGGTGATCGAGGATGACGGTATCGTGCGCGAAGGGATGCGCGCCATGCTGGAGGAGTGGGGTTATATCGTTCTGGCGGCCGAATCCTGCAGCGAGGCGCTCGACCTCGCCAATCGCGGTCCGGCTCCCGACCTGATCGTCGCCGATTACCGTCTGCGCGACGGCCGTACCGGGACCGAGGCGATCCGGGAGGTCCGGCTGGCGCTTGGCCGCATCCTGCCCGGCATTCTGGTCACCGGCGACACCGCTCCCGCCCGCGCGCAAGAGGCGGAGGCCGGCAATTTCCGCGTCATGCACAAGCCGGTGATCGCCTCCGACCTGCGGCGCGCAGTGGCCGAGGCGCTGGAACCGCTTCTGCGCGAACGCCAGACGGTCGCCTGAGACGGTGGCCTGATCCGGCGCTCGTGAGGGTCAGGGGATCAGGCTGTTCAGGTCGAAATCCTGCGCGAAGGCGATCATGGCGCCGCAGGCGCTGGCCGACCCGACCCGCATCACACCTTCGCCGACCACCGTCGGGAATTTGCTCTTCTGCAAAGCCTGCTGGGTCTTGACTGGATCGGCGGCGCGCAGCACGAAGCCGGCGAAGAAGGGCAGGGCGGCGGTGGCAAAGGCCGGGTCGGCCGTCCAGGCCCAATTCAGCCGGTCCGGCGTGGCGACCAGCACCGGGACCTGACCGTCGCCGCGCTGGGCAGGCTCCACCACGCGGGCTGAACCGCGGTCGGTGACGGTGCAGCCCAGCAGCTTGGCATAGGTCGCGGCGACCGCATCGGGATCGGCGGCGGCGATCACCAGTGCTTCCAGCCCGGTGGCGCCGTTGGCGTGCACCATCTGGTCGGAGCGCCAGACCAGATCGGGCGTGTGGTGTTGACACAGGAAGACGCGCCCGGCCGGGGTGGCGGCCGGGTCGATCTGGGTGATGGTGAAGTTGGCGTCGCGGCTGCCGCCGGGCAGTTCCACCGGGCGGCCGAAATCGACGGGTTCCGACACCGGGAAGCCGGCGGCGGTCAGCGGCCCGACGGCGGCGCGGGCGTCCGGCGTCTTCAGCGCGACGGCGGCGATGCCTTCGCGCTGGCGCAGGAAGGCGGCGTAATGGGCGTTGGCCGGCCGCTGTTCCTCGATACCCAGCAATTCCAGATAGGTGCCGGTCGGGAACAGAATGGTGTGGTTGGCCGACTTCAGCTGGGTGTGGTGGCCGCGCGGCGTCACGGTGAAGCCGAGCCGGGTATAGGCGTCGCGCGCCGCGTCCAGGTCGCGGGTGGCGATGACCAGATGGTCCAGTCCGGTGATGCCGTCGATGCTCATGGCGTCCTGCCGCTATCGGGTTGCTGTGCCGTCAGCGATAGAACAGCGGGCCCGCCGCGGCAAGCGCGAAGCGGCCGGGCCTCCCTCCCCGGAGAAGCCCGGCCTGATCGTCACAGCGCCTGCTGCAGCTCCGGCACGGCCTTGAACAGGTCCGCGACGAGGCCGTAATCGGCGACCTGGAAGATCGGCGCCTCCTCGTCCTTGTTGATCGCGACAATGACCTTGCTGTCCTTCATGCCGGCCAGATGCTGGATCGCACCCGAGATGCCGACGGCGATGTACAGCTCCGGCGCCACGATCTTGCCGGTCTGACCGACCTGATAATCGTTCGGCACGAACCCCGCGTCCACGGCGGCGCGCGACGCACCCACGGCTGCACCCAGCTTGTCGGCCAGAGCCTCCAGCATCGGGAAGTTGTCGCCCGACTGCATGCCACGCCCGCCGGAGATGACGATGCGGGCGGCGGTCAGCTCCGGGCGCTCCGACTTGGTCAGTTCGGCCGAGACGAAGCTGGACAGGGCGGGATCGGCCACGGCGGCGACGCTCTCGACCGGGGCGCTGTTGGTGGCGGCCGCGGCCTCGAAGGCGGTGGTGCGGACGGTGACGACCTTCACCGGGTCGGCCGACTGCACGGTGGCGATGGCGTTGCCTGCATAGACCGGCCGCTCGAACGTATCCGAAGAGACCACGGCGGTGATGTCGGAGATCATCGCAACGTCGAGCAAGGCGGCGACGCGCGGCAGCACGTTCTTGCCGACGGAGGTGGCGGCGGCGAGGACATGGCTGTAGCCGGGGGCGAGCGACACCAGCAGGGCCGCGACCGGCTCGGCCAGCGCGTGCTCGTAGGCGGCATCGTCGGCCAGCAGCACCTTGGTGACGCCGGCCAGCTTGGCGGCCTGCTCGGCGGCCGGGGCGGCGTTGCGGCCGGCGACGAGGAGGTGGATGTCGCCGCCGAGCTTGGCGGCGGCGGTCACCGCATGGGCGGTGGCGGGCTTGAGGCCGGCGTTGTCGTGGTCGGCGAGGATCAGGATGGGCATGGCGGATTCCTCTGTCGGGCGGGGGGTGGCGAGTGCGGACACTTGCCCCCACCCCGACCCTCCCCCGCTTCGCAGGGGAGGGGGAAAGTGCTGATGCGGGAGAGCGGCGGCAGTTCCCTCCCCCGCCCAGCGGGGGAGGGTTAGGGTGGGGGCACCGGAGCCGGCGCTCAGATCACCCGCGCATCGTTCTTCAGCTTGTCGACCAGCGTGGCGACGTCCGGCACCTTGATGCCGGCCTGACGCTTGGCCGGCTCGGCCACCTTCAGCGTGGTCAGGCGCGGCGTCACATCGACGCCGAGCGCGTCCGGCGTGACGGTCTCCAGCGGCTTCTTCTTCGCCTTCATGATGTTGGGC
>NZ_LGQU01000041.1:0-20450 GCF_003115935.1 Azospirillum sp. TSH20 | reverse complement strand
CAACAGGGTCTTGAGGCGGCAATTGAAGACCTTCCGGACCTTCTGCTGACCGACATGCGGATGCCAATGATGGCGGGGGCCGAACTGATAGCCTTGATCAAACTGTGTCGCCCTGACCTTCCGGTTGTCCTGATGACTGGCTATCGAAATGCTGTCCCAACGGCGCGGCCTGATAATCTTGCAGTGCTGATCAAACCATCTGCAATGCAAGATCTGGTGAAGGCGGCTCAGACCCGGCTGCGACGTGTCAACTGAGGATGGTTGCTCCTTCATCGTGCTGATAAAAGGGCTCTGATGCAGACGGCCAAGGCTCGGAAACTGTAGGGCTTACGCATGACAGCCATTAGTCCCGGCACTTCTTTGGGCAGAAAGTCGCTGTAGCCTGTCGTGGCAATGATAGGTAGGTTCGGGCGTCCCGCTCGGATCCTTCGGATCAAGCCCTCACCGTCCAAGACCGGCATCCGTATGTCGGTCAGCAGAAGGTCAGCCGCATCCGCTTCTTCGGCCTCCAAGGCCTGCGCCCCATTCTGGGTGATTGTAACCCTGAAGCCTTCGGACTCCAAAAAGTCGGCCAACGCCATGGCAACGAGCTCTTCGTCTTCTGCCAGGATGATGTGGGGCTGGATCGTCATGTGGTGATCGCAGAGCGTTGAGGCGGCCGAAATTTAACTTACGTTAATAGCAAAGCCAAGCTGGCTAGATGTATATGAAATTATTGTCGTGGCAGACAATTATATATGCTTCGGTTTTAACTGTAAATTGAATGTCAATGACCGGCCACGCCACGCTCGTTCAGGTGAGATCATTCACAAACGGCAGGGGTGCTTTCTTCACGATTACTCGCGTTCTGTCCAACTTTAGGTGGAAATATATTGTGGATCGTCATCCAATCACAGTCGCACAATATGGCGGCTTATATGTTGACATGAATGGGAAGACCCCACTGCAGAATGATCCGGCATCGGAGCCGACAAAGGCCACCTGTCAGGAGCTGTCTCTCAGAAAATCTACAACATTGACAGATTCAGATGCTGACGGGCTTGGATGCCGATTCAGATTTCACGCGCGATGCTCTAAATGAGCGTCATCCTCGCGCCATTGAACACCCTCTCTACGGCGTGGGGAGGGTGTTCTTCAGGATGCTCCGCCAGTCGCGCAACTGACCTCGTCCCATGCCTGGACAGTGAGGTGCTTGGCGATCCGGCCGTTCCGCAGATCGAGGATCATCGCCGACATCACGTGGCACCCGTCAGAATAGGCGCACTCCTCGACGAAGGCGGCGCGGTCCGTCCCAACCACCTCATGACCGACGCGGTGCGTCATGTCCCTGGAGCAGACATCGCGCCAGAACGCCGCAATCGCCTCCTTGCCCGACACCGTCATCGGCGAACTGGGCGGACGGTTGCGATCGACGATCACCATCTCGGCATCATCGGCGTAGAGCCCGCCCAAGGTGGTGGCGTCGCTATGTTCAAGGGCCTGCTTCAGGTCACCGAAGTTGAAGGTTTTGGTAGCGGATGTCGCCATGGCACACCCCTGAGAAAGTTTCAGCGCAGTTGCGCTAGGATACTCCTCCGTAGTCCACACGTCCGCAGCGCGGACGGGTATCGAAAGGCCGGCCGTTGCCGCATTTGCCACTGCAAACTGGTAAGGTTCTTCAGACGGTATGGACATCCCTATAGTGTCATGGCCGAGCTTGACAAGGACATCCACGGCCAACGAAGAACGGCGCCGGATTTGGAGATGACAGCAGTACGCCGCGCTTCTGCCGAGCTACAAACGATATCATCCGTCCGGTTCGGGCCAATAGAGGCATGTCTCACCAAATGTGGGCCGGCGCCCACCATCTCGGGTCGGTCTCAAACCGCGCGGGCTTGATCTCACCGAATGTGGGCCGGAACCCGCTTCCGATCTCAACCAATCCGGTCCCGGAATCGCTCAGAATCTCGGGTCCGGCCGCCGATGATCTCGGTCCGCTACAAATAGGGCTTGCGGAGGACCACCAACCGTCCCGGCTCTTCGTCCGGAAGACGCTCGCTGAACCCGGTGGTGACGACGATCGGCAGGTCGGGACGCCGCTGCCGGAGGATCCGGATCAGCGCCTCGCCGTTCATGGGGGGCGGGGAGCAACGGAACAGGAAGCCGACATTAGAGCATCGCGCGTGAAATCTGAATCGAGAGTTGCGCTTGTGCGTCTGGCGTGATTCACCGTTGTTGGAGGTGGATCATGGGTCGCAGCTATTCGCCGGACCTTCGGGTTCGGATTTACGGAGAGATCGAGCAAGGCGGTTCACGTCGGGCGGCGGCGCGCCGGTTCGATGTGAGCGCGAGCACGAGCGTGCGGCTTGCCCAGCGGATGGCGGCGACGGGCACGCTGGAACCGGCCCGGCAGGGGCGCCCGCCGGGCGGCGGCAAGCTGGCGCCGCATGCCGACCTTCTGATCGGCTGGGTGGAGAAGCAAGGCGAGATCACCATGCCGGAACTGGCGGCCAAGCTGAAAGCCGAGCGCGGGGTGACGGTCCACCCCGCCTCGCTGTCACGTTTCCTGCTCGCCCGCGGCTACAGCGTCAAAAAAAACGCTGCTGGCAAGCGAGGCCGGTCGCGCTGACGTTGCCGAGGACCGCCGGACGTGGCGCAGCCACCGTCAGCCCCGGATGCGCGAAGAGCCGGATCGGCTGGTGTTCCTCGACGAGACGGCCACCACCACGAAGATGACCCGGCTGCGCGGGCGGGCCAAGCGCGGCCAACGGTTCAAGGCCAAGGCGCCCTTCGGCCACTGGGGTACCCAGACCTTTATCGCCGCCCTGCGCTGCGATGGCCTGACCGCTCCCTGGATCATCAAGGGCGCGATGAACCGGGTTCTCTTCGAGGCCTACGTCGAGACCCAACTCGCCCCGACCTTGCGGCCGGGCGACGTCGTCATTCTCGACAACCTGTCTTGCCACAAGAGCGAAAAGGCCAAGGCCGCCCTCAAGGAGCGTGGCGCTTGGTTTCTCTTCCTGCCGCCTTACAGTCCCGATCTCAATCCCATCGAGATGGCTTTCGCCAAGCTCAAGGCACATCTCCGGCGCATCGGCGCCCGCACCATCGACGAACTGTGGAAAGCCGTCGGTTCAATCTGCGACCTCTACACACCCGAGGAATGCTGGAACTACCTCCGGCACGCGGGATATGCGTCAGATTAAACGCTCGAAACTCTAGGGCCAGAGGTGTTGGGAATCATGTGTTTTCCGACAGGGATGAATGACGGGCGGTTTGGCCGCTCCAAACCCTCAGAAGCGTAGCCGGAAAACCCTGTCGGATTGATAGGCTGTACGGAAACTATCGCGGAGAGGTTTTCCGTACAGCCCTTTCGCCCCAATCTGACTTTCTGTTCCGCTGCTACTTGGACCCCTGCTAGAACTCTCACCATCCGCCGCGCCCCGGCCTCGAGGAGACCTGTGCCCCATGCGCCTTCCGCCCCGCCGATCTGTGGCCATTTTGCTCGCAGCGATCGCCCTTCCGCCGTCAACTCACGCGGCACCGGCGGACCCCAACCCTCAAATGATAGGGTCATACATGAACCTTGGATGCTTCTCTTCTTCCACTGGGTTCTCAACTTTTTCCCTGTTGACGGTGGGATCCCAGATGACGCTCTCTCAATGCGCCGAGGCTGCTGCGCCGCATGTGTTTTTTGGAGCGCATTCGGGGATCTGTTACGCTGCGGACGAACTGGATGCGGGAACGCGCGCAACCTGCCCAATAAAGGGCGAAGTATGCGATATCCCATGCCCTGGTAACCCAACCGAAATATGCGGCGGGCTGCTGTCACCATTGGCGGGCAACCCACCATCGGTGAGCAACCAGAACTCGATGCTCCTGACTGTATTCGGGTTTAAGGCAACAATCGAACCGTCACCTCAACCCTGAAGGGGTCTGCCGTCGGCCCGTCTTCACTGCCCTCAACCGTGCCGCCGGCTTGGTCGACGGTTGGGGCAGCGCCCTCGCCTACCGCCGCCGCGACGATCCGTAGCGACGGATCGCCCTTGTCCATCCCCACCAGCGTCAGCACCGGCGTTCTCCGGGTAGGCTGTCCGTCAGCGGGCAGGGGCGCCGGGACAGGGGTTCCGGTCTTATGTCGGCTTTCTGTTCCATTGCTACCGGAACCCCGAATGCAGCCGCGCACTCCCTTCTGGACTAGGCGTCGCTTATGGACGAACGTTCGGCTGCGTTATCCCTATCTACCCTTCGGTTGTGATGATACGCTGAGCGGCTTTGCGCTCCTCAGGCCCGGTCAACCGATACCATGATTGTCACCCATCATCTTCGGATTTTGATCGTGGAAGATGAGGCCCTTGTCGCGTTGGCGCTTGCCGAAGAATGTGAAGCCGTCGGCTATTCGGTGACCTGTGTCGGCAATGGGTACGATGGGCTGAGAGCGTTCGCCACGGCACCGTTCGATGTGGTGGTGACCGATCTCAACATGCCAGGGTGCGATGGCCGGTGTATGATCCGGGAACTGCGCGCCGAATGGCCATGCCTGCCCATCGTCGTGGTGACGGCCGACCCTCCCGCCGGCGGAGTGAGGGACCTGAAAGGCGACGCCCCCGGCGTTACGATGCTGTTGCACAAGCCGATGCAAACAGGCGCCCTGCTTGCGGCTCTCCACGCGATCTTTGTGGCGGAAGAGACGGCCTGAACGCCTCTCGGCGTGGGTGGCATATCCTGCGTGACAGCCAACTCAACCCACCGCCCGTAAAACAGGGTCCGGGCGTTATGACAAGCCGGCCCCGCAGGGGTATGAGCGCGCGTTCTTAGGGTGTTCCTACATCCCGGACAATCTGCACACTTTCGTGTAGTGACCCCTACTGGTCATCGCTCAGCGCTTGGCCGGCGCCATAATCGCCAACCAGCCGGCGCTCTTCGGGCGTCCACATCGGCGGTCTCCGGCAGGCTTTCTTCCCTGCCAACAGACGTCGCCTCAGACCCTCACGCCGCCAGCGTCAACTTTCGAAACGGACTGTATGTCTGGGCCGAAGACGTGGCTTCTCGGCAGCGATCCGCAAGGATCGTGCCCCTGAGCGTGGTGTAGAAGCTGGGTCTCTCATCAGGTTCTCCGGCTGGTCTGGCCGGGATTGTCAGGCGGCCACAGCGGGCAGGCTGACGATGGGATCATCGCCGAGCGGGGCGATGGTTTCCAGCGTCATGTATCGCGCCCGCTGAACGGCCCATTCATCGTTTTGCTCCAGCAATATCGCACCGATGAGCCTCGTAATCGCTTCCTCGTTGGGAAATATACCCACGACCTCGGTGCGTCGCTTGATCTCTCCGTTGAGACGTTCAATCGGGTTTGTTGAGTGGAGCTTGGCCCGATGCTCCTTGGGAAAGGTCATGTAGGCCAGGACGTCTTCCTCCGCCTCGTCCATCAGGGCGGCAAGCTTCGGCAGCTTTGGACGGACTTGATCGGCTACTTGCCGCCACTGCGTGCGTGCAGATGCCGCATCGTCCTGCGCGAAGGCTGTGGCGATGAAGGCGGCGACGACGCGGCGCCCGCTCTTGCCGGCATGGGCAAGCGCCGTCCTGGAAAAATGCACCCGGCACCTTTGCCACGTCGCCTGGAAGACGCGGGTGACCGCCGCCTTGATGCCGCCATGGGCATCGGAGATCACCAGCTTGACGCCGTTCAGCCCCCGGCGTTTCAGCTTGCGCAGGAACTCGATCCAGAAGGTCTCGGCCTCCGACGGGCCGATGTCCATCCCCAGGACCTCGCGGCGGCCGTCGGTGTTGACCGCCACCGCGATGGTGACGGCGACCGAAACGATGCGCCCGTTCTGGCGCACCTTCACGTAGGTGGCGTCGAGCCACAGGTAGGGCCAGTCGCCCTCGATAGGGCGGCCGAGAAAGGTCTTCACCCGGTCATCGATCTCGGCGCACAACCGGCTGACCTGGCTCTTGGAGATGCCGGACATTCCCATGGCCTGGACCAGATCGTCCACCGAGCGCGTCGAGATACCCTGGATGTAGGCCTCCTGGATCACCGCCGTCAGCGCCTTCTCGGCCATCCGCCGCGGCTCCAGAAAGCCGGGGAAGTAGGAGCCCTTGCGCAGTTTGGGAATGCGCAGCTCGACGGTGCCGGCGCGGGTCTCCCAGTCGCGATCCCGGTAGCCATTGCGCTGAACGAGCCGCTCGGCCGAGCGTTCCCCGTGGACGGCGCCGGTCAGGCCCTGCACCTCCAACTCCATCAGCCGTTCAGCGGCAAAGCCGATCATCTCACGCAGAACATCGGCATCCGCGCCCTTCTCAAGCATCGCGCGAAGCGCCATCATCTCGTCGGTCATCGTGGTCACCCTTCGGTCGGGTTGAGGTGTGGTGACCAGACTCTATCGAAGAACCGCGATGACCGCCCCGCTGTGGATAACCGGCCCGCCTACGCCAGCCATCGGAGGGCGCTGCGGCGGGCCGGTTCCCCACAGCCGCTCCTACACCACCTCGCGGGACACGACCTCCGCAAGCTCCGGCGAACTCCTGTTTCATTCCCGAGTACCGCCGCTTAGAGCAAGGCTTTGAACAGGTTCTGCGATCCCTTTTGTCTGTGTAGTCTTCGATCTCGATGAGGCCGCGACCATCACCACAAATGCATTGGTCTTCTGAACTGATGATTGAAAGGGCTGGTGAAGTCCTACGCAAGATGATCAAGGAGGCGGAGAGGCTGTTCATTACAACTGATCGCGGAGATGCCCATGTTACAAATCCGTATAGAATCAGCACCCGGCAGTTAACGTGCCCTTGAGTACATTGTTGATCGTTCGTGGGCGTCGCAGGCGGGTATAATGAGGAGAGCTCAGGGGGCTGGATCATGAAAATATTGATCATTGAGGACGATCCGGAAACGGCCGGTTATCTCCAGACCGGTCTGCGAGAACAGGGGCACAGCGTTGAATGCGTGGGCAACGGGCGCGACGGCCTGCTTCTCGCCGCGGGACAGCCGTTCGACGCCTTGGTCGTCGATCGGATGCTGCCGGGCCTCGATGGACTCTCTGTGCTGAAAACCTTGCGCGGTGCGGGGGTGAAGACGCCGGTGCTGTTGCTCACCGCCCTCGGTGGGATCGGCGACCGGGTGGAGGGGCTGGAGGCCGGAGGCGACGACTATCTGGTCAAGCCCTTCGCCTTTGCCGAGTTGCTGGCCCGTCTCAATGCTCTGGTGCGGCGTCCGCCGCTGAACGACGTCCCCACGGTGCTCCGGGTGGCCGACCTCGAAATGGACCTCCTGAAACGCTCCGTGACCCGAGGAGGCGAATCCATCGATCTGCAACCGCGCGAGTTCCAGCTGCTGGAGTATCTGATGCGCAATGCCGGGCGCGTGACGACCCGCACGATGCTGCTGGAGCATGTCTGGGACTTCCACTTCGACCCCAAGACCAACATCGTCGAAACCCACATCAGCCGCCTGCGGGCCAAAGTGGACCGCGGCCGCAGCAGAGAGTTGATCTGCACGGTACGCGGGGCCGGATACACCCTGAATGACGACCCTGCCTAGACTGTTCCGTACCGCCAGTTTCCGGCTGGCCGCCGCCTTCGCTCTCATCTTCGCGGTGTCGGCGCTGATCCTGGGGGGAGTGGTCTATTGGACCACCCACGCGGCGTTGGAACAGCAGATGAACAGCCGGATCATGGCCGATCTTGACCGGCTCCGCGGTGAATTCCAGGCCGGCGGTCAGGTGCAGCTCGCTGCCGAGGTGCGGCGCACCGCTGGCCGTCCGGGCGCGCTGCATGAACTTGTCGCCGATGCAGGCGGCACCATTCTGGCCGGCGATATGACGACGGTTCCTCAGCCGGGCTGGAGTACCATCGAACCGCACCGGATGCCCAGCGACGAGAGCGAACTCGTGGGGATCCGCACCCTGACGGTCCGGTTGCCGGACGGCACACTGCTGGCGGTCGGTGACGATCTTGAATGGATAGAGGATGCCGACGAGGCGATCTTCCACGCATTTTCCGTCGCGGTGCTGGTAACGCTCGGGCTTGGGATCGCCGGCGGTGCTCTGTTGAGCGTGGCTTTCCTGCAGCGGGTGGATGCCATCTCGCGCACGGCGGAAGCGATCATCGCCGGTGACTTGGCCAGCCGCATCCCGGTGCGGGGAACCGGCGACGACCTCGACCGGCTGTCGAATACGCTTAACCACATGCTCGGCCGCATCGCCGATCTGATGGAGGGGTTGCGGCAGGTGTCCAACGACATCGCCCACGATTTGCGCACGCCATTGGCGCGGCTGCGACAGCGTCTGGAACGGGTGCGGGCGACCGCCGCATCGGTCGACGACTACGCGGTCGCGGTGGACGCTGCCCTGGCGGAAACCGACACGCTGCTGGAGACTTTCGCCGCGCTGCTGCGCATCGCCCAGATCGAAGGCGGCGCCCGGCCGCCGGTTCGCGACCCGGTCGAGCTTCACGCGATCGTGGAAACGGTGGTCGAGGCCTTCACGCCCTCGGCCGAAGAGGACGGCAAGGTCCTGGTCAGTCCACGGCTCGACCCGGCGGTGGTCGCGGGCGACCGCGAATTGCTGACCCAAATGCTCGTCAATCTCGTTGAGAACGCCATTCGCCACACCCCGGCCGGAACACGCATCGAGGTAGATCTCACCGCCGGTTCCGGGGTGGTGCGGTTGACGATCGCCGATGATGGCCCCGGTGTGCCGGCCGAAGAGCGTGGGCGCATATTCCGCCGCTTCTACCGGCTGGAGCGTAGCCGCACCACTGATGGCAGCGGGCTTGGCCTCAGTCTGGTGAAGGCCATTGCGGACCGTCACGAGGCGACGGTTTCCGTATCGGACAACCGCCCGGGCCTGCGGGTATCGCTTGACTTCAATCTCCATGACGGCGCGTCGGCCCAGCCGGCCGGGGGCGGTCACCCGGTCACGGCACAGCATTCGAGGTGACACGATGTCTGTCCCGCTCCACGGCCTGATTCCACAACTTCTGACCAGCTACGGCTATTGGCTGATCGCCGGTGTGGTTGCGCTGGAAAGCATGGGGCTGCCCTTGCCGGGAGAGACGACTCTGATCGCCGGATCGATCCTGGCGGCGGCATCTCCGGAATTCCGGATCGAGTTCGTGATCGGCGCGGCGGCTGCGGGTGCTGTGGTGGGTGACAATGTCGGCTTCCTGATCGGTCGGCGCTACGGCTACCGGCTGCTGGTGCGCTATGGGGCGCTCTTGCGGTTGACCGAACCCCGGCTGCGGCTCGGCCAGTACCTGTTCCAACGGCACGGTGGCAAGGTCGTTCTGCTCGGGCGGTTTGTGGCGCTGCTGCGGCTGCTGACCGCTCTGCTCGCCGGCGCCAATCGTATGTGCTGGCGGCGCTTCCTGATCGCCAATGCCTGCGGCGGACTGCTCTGGTCCATTGCGTTCGGTCTGGGTGGCTGGAGCTTCGGGCAGGCACTGGAGCGCTATCATGGCCCCCTGGCGGTCGGTGCCGGCGGCATCGCCCTGGTCGCCGCGGTCTTGGGGTGGCGATATGCGCGGCGTCATGAAGAACGCCTGCAGCGTGCCGCAGACCGGGCCTTCGCCGACCCCCGCCAGTCTCCCGAACTCACCCGAACGCTCCAGCCCTAGCCTTCGGCGTCACGCGCGAAGCGCCCCGCACTGCCCATCTGTCTGCCCGGCCTGTCATCGCATCGAAACAAGTGGACCTCGCTCATGGAAGCTTTGAATCGGCATCTGTTCCTCCTGCTGAACGCCCCGCCCGATCCGCAGACCATGCTTCTGCTGCTGGCGCGCTTCCTGGCGGATGACGTGGTGGTGCTGGCGGCGGCGCTGATCGCGGTGCTGTGGGTGTGGGGACGGCACAACGGGCGTTCGGCTCTGGTCGGCGCCGGCTGCGCCCTGCTGACGGCGGCCCTGATCAACACGGTGATCGGCGCTATCTGGCAGCATCCGCGCCCCTTCATGATCGGGTTGGGGCACCAGCTGATCCCGCATGCGGCCGACTCGTCCTTCCCCAGCGACCATGCGACCTTCATGTGGACGATCGGGGTCAGCCTGCTGCTGCGCGGTTCCTGGCCGCGGCTGGGCTGGGGGATGATGGCCTTCGGCGTCGGCGTCGCCTGGGCGCGCATCTATCTCGGTGTTCACTTCCCGCTGGACATGGCCGGCGCGCTTCTGGTCGCCACCACGGCATCGCTGCTGGTCGTTCCGGGCCGGCCGCTGATCGACCGGATGCTGACGCCGGCCATCGTCCGGCTTTACGAGGGAACCGTGCGGCTGCTGCATCTGCCCGCTGCCCTGTTCCCGCTGGACCACAGGTGAGGATGTGGTGGGGCATCTTCTCGAAGCGCTAGGGTCGATCATCGTGTCGGTCATCGCGACGCTGGGGTATCCCGGCGTCGCGATGCTGATGGCGCTGGAATCCGCCTGCATTCCGCTGCCGTCGGAGGTCATCATGCCCTTCGCCGGCTATCTCGTCTCGACAGGACACTTCAACCTGATGCTGGTCGCCACCGTCGGCGCCATCGGCTGCAACCTGGGATCCGAGATCGCCTATGCGGTGGGACGGCGGGGCGGACGTCCGCTGATCCGGCGCTGGGGCCGCTACGTCCTGCTCGACGAGCACGACCTCGATCTGGCGGAGCGCTTCTTCTCCCGGCTGGGAGGACCGGCGGTGCTGGTCGCCCGGCTGCTGCCGGTGGTGCGGACCTTCATCGCCCTTCCCGCCGGGATGGCCGGGATGCCGAGGTTCCGCTTCCATCTCTACACCTTCATCGGCTCCTGGCCCTGGTGCTTCGGGCTGGCCTATGTCGGCTACGCGCTGGGAGAACGCTGGAACAGCGACCTGACGCTGAGGGACTGGATGCATCGCTTCGACGTTCTGGTGATCGTTCTGATCGTGGCGGCGGTGGCCTGGTTCCTATGGCGCCGACTGCGCACCCCGGCGAAGCCGAACCGTTGATCGCCCCCGTTGCCTGCCGGCACTCCGGTCCGAATTGGGTCGTACCGCTGGCGAGTTGCCGGTCTTGGTTGCCCGATCCAGTGGGCCTGCCGCCGGTCATGGCGAAGCCGCGGCCTCGATCTTACCAAACCGTATAGCGCTCGCCAAAGGCCGGTAAGCCAGCCCCGCCTAGGATCGTCCGTACCGGGGCATGGCGCCCCGCAACAGGAGCGATTCGTATGAAGACCGTCATGAAGCCCGCGTCTGCGATCTGTGCGGCACTGCTGGTGGCTGGCATCGGTTATGGCGCGCAGGCCGCCCAGAAGACCCATGAAGACGCCAGTGACCTGTCGGCGCTGTCGCAGGCGAAGATCTCGTTGTCGCAGGCGGTGACCGCCGCCGAACAGGAAACCGGCGGCAAGGCACTGTCTGCCGACATCCTGCAGGAAAATGGAAAGGTGGCGTTCGGAGTCGAGGTCGCCAAGGACAAGGCGACCGAGACTGTGGTCGTGGACGCAGCCTCCGGCAGTGTTGTGAAGCGTCATGTCGCAAAGGGCGATGGTGAAGAGCAGGAAGACAACGACGCCGAATGATCTTGATGCCGTCTGTGTCTGGCCCGGAAGGAGACTTCCGGGCCATTTTCTTTGGATCGGCACCGGCTCCAGCGCCCTTGAAGGCATGTCGAACGTGCCGGCGGCCCCCTCCCGCACAACCACCGCCGACACATCGAAAAGGCGCGATGGGAATGCCCACCGCGCCTCTTTCCTTCGGAATGTCCGGCTATTGGGTCGTCAGCCCCGTCAAACCGGCAGACGCTGATCGGCGCGATGGTCACTCAGCCATGTGTGCCGTTGCTGTCCATGGTATCGAGCAGGGTCGTCAAAGCCTTCTTGCAGGCGGCCACCGTCGGGGCGCGATCACGCACAGCCGACAGTGCCCCGTCGATGGCCTTGTCGACCGCATGCCATTGACTCGGTGCTCGGGGCTTCAGGCCCGCTTCCGCCTCGTCCCATGACGTTTCAAGATCCTTGATGCGGATCTTTGCGCCCCCAAGGTCTCCCTTGTCGACCAGGGCCGCCGTATCGACGACAATCTTGCGGAAGCCCGAGATGTCGCCCAGTCCGGCAGACGCTTCGGCCTGCGAAACCGCGCCTGCTACCGGCATGAAATATGTGACTGCCACGGCACCCGTGGCAACGAGCGCCACAGCGGTGAGTGCGATCCAGGAGTGTTTCATCGACGATCTCTGCTTTGCATGAAGGAAAGGATGATCAGGCTTCATCGCCTACGGATGCATTGCGATGCTGAGCGGTGGTGACGCTCACCATCGCCACCAGGGCCACGATGACGACCAGGAAGACGGCGCTGGTCATGATCGTGCCGAGCCCCAGACCACCGTACTGCTGGGCCTGCGACAGGAAATCGCCCAGCGATGCGCCAAGCGGCCGCGTCAGCACATAAGCGATCCAGAAGGTCAGAATCGGGTTGGCGCCGCGGTAGTAGGCCAACGTGGCAAGCGCGATCAGCCCGCCGAAGACGAGCACGCCGAGCTGGAAGCCGAGTTGGAGCGCCTCGGTCGCAAGGTCACCGGCCGCCGTGCCCAGGGCGAAGGTGAAGAGGATCGCCGTCCAGTAGAACAGCTCGCGACGGCTGGTGACGATGGTGTGGATCGACAGGGTCCGTTCAGCCGCATACCAAGTGGCGAAAATCGCCGCCAGGGCCACCGCGAACACCGTGGTGCTGACGTAGAGACTGACGTTCAGGCCGTCCGTCAGCGCATCCGTGATCTGGGTGCCGACGACGCTGACCAGAACGACGGTCAACCAGTAGATCCAGGGCACGTAAGCCCGGGCACGCAGTTGCAGCAGCAACGCGCCGCCCAGCAGCATGGCCATGATCCCGCCGGTCAGGCCGGTCCCCAGGCCGACATGGACGGCCAGATAGTCGGCCCCGGTTTCGCCCACCGTGGTGGACATGATCTTGATGATCCAGAAGATGAGCGTGACCTCCGGCACCTTGTTCAGCATACCGGTGCCGGATGCCCGTGCGTCGTGTGTCGCGTGCATTGGATGGCTCCTTCGCGTGTTCGCGGTGATTTCGCGGCTCGAAAGAAGCCTAGGGTCGGCAAGGTTCGGCGGTGGTGGACCCGGTGTTGAAAAATCCCAATGTCGGAAGCGGGCGCCGCCGGGGCTATGCGACTCGAGATGGGAGAACGGAGTGGCGTCTCTTTTCCTTACCGGCAGCTTACAGGAACTATACAAAATCCCAATGTTGGGCCGACGGAGGTGTACGGCTCGAATCTGCTATTGCGGATCATTTGCATTTTCAGGATGCTGCGCCCCGACAGCCCGCACCAAACCGAACGTCAGTGTCGAGACGGCGGACTGCCTGCGCGCGGGATAATCCAGGGGATCGTGTCGACGATGCAAAGATCGGTGTTGCTCCGCCAGCCACTTGGCGGTCTGCGCAGAGGCGTCCGGGCCGAGGTGGCCGGCCTGGATGAGGGAGCGGTCGCAACGACGCTGCCAGCTGGTGAACTGGAGCGGCGGCTCATCGAAATGGGGCTGGTCGAGGGTGCGGTCATTGAAATCCTCTATGAAGGATTTCCTGCCCGCGATCCCATCGCGATCCGTGTCAACGACCACACGATCGCGCTTCGTCGCAATGAGGCCAACGCCGTGCTCGTCGATATTCATGGAGACCAGCGGTGATGCCCAACGCGACCATTGCGGCCCCGCTGGTTGCCCTCGTCGGGAACCCCAACTGCGGCAAAACCGCTCTGTTCAATGCGCTGACCGGCAGCCGGCAAAAGGTTGCCAACTATCCGGGCGTCACGGTCGAGCGGAAGGAGGGCCGCTGTGTTGGCCGTGCCGGGCGACGCCTGCGAGTGCTTGATTTGCCCGGCACTTATTCATTGCGCGCCCGATCGCCGGACGAGGAGGTGACCCGTGACGTTGTGCTTGGGCGCCGGGACGGTGAAGCCGTTCCGGACATTCTGGTCTGCGTCGTCGATGCCACCAACCTGCGGCTCAACTTGCGCCTTGTCCTGGAGTTGAAGCGGGTCGGTCGCCCGGTGATCCTGGCGTTGAACATGATGGATATGGCCGAGCGGCGCGGCTGCAGCATCGACGTGGAGGCCCTGTCCATTGCGCTCGACATGCCGGTGGTGCCCATGGTGGCGGTCCGCGGGGACGGCGTCCAGGACCTGATCGATCGGATCGATCGCGTTGTCGACAGTGATGTTTCCGCCGGTCTGGAGAAAGGCGCAGTAGGCTGGACCGAACCGAGTTCGCAGGATCTGCGCGCTTATCACCGCGCCGTCGAAGCCATTCTCGCGCAGGCGGTGCGCACTCCGTCCAGCCCCCATACCGTAACGCGGCGCATCGACGCGGTTTTGCTGCAACCGGTGCTCGGACTCGGCGTTCTCCTATTGATCCTTTTCCTGATGTTCCAGGCGGTCTTCGCATGGGCGAAGCTGCCGATGGACTTGATCGACGCCGGGCTGAGCTGGACGAAGGACGCCGTCGCCTCCGGCATGCCGGCAGGCCCCTTGAACAGTCTTCTGACCGACGGCGTCATCGCCGGTGTCGGCAGCGTCGTCATCTTTCTCCCGCAAATCCTTGTGCTTTTCCTGTTCATTCAGGTTCTGGAGGATTCGGGCTACATGGCACGCGCGGCCTTCCTTCTGGATCGGCTGATGGGCGGCGTCGGTCTGCATGGCCGGGCGTTCATCCCGTTGCTCTCCAGCTTCGCCTGCGCCGTCCCCGGCATCATGGCGACACGGACCATCGAGAACCGGGCAGACCGTTTGGCGACGATCATGATCGCACCACTGATGACCTGTTCGGCACGCCTGCCGGTCTATGCGCTGCTGATCGCCGCCTTCGTTCCAGATCGGCCCGTGTTCGGAGGCATGATCGGTCTGCCGGGCTTGGTGATGTTCATACTGTACGCGGCGGGCATTCTCGCGGCGTTGCTGGTGGCCTTCATTCTGAAACGGACCCTGTTTCAGGGCGCCCGAGAACCCCTGCTGATGGAGTTGCCCGCCTACCGGTTGCCCCGTCCACGCAACATCGTGCTCGGTCTTGCCGAACGCGCCAAGATCTTCCTGACCCGTGCGGGCACCACGATCTTCCTGCTGATGGTGGTCATCTGGTTCCTGGCAAGCTATCCCGGAGCACCCGAGGGGGCTGCCGGCCCAGCGATCCAACATTCCTTTGCCGGCATGATCGGCCATGCTCTCGAACCGGCGCTCGCTCCCATAGGCTTCAACTGGCAGATCGCCATCGCGCTTGTGCCAGGGATGGCGGCGAGGGAGGTGGCAGTCGGGGTGCTCGGCACCGTCTATGCGCTCAGCGCCACAGGTGATGCGCTGCGGGTTACTCTGGGCGACACCCTGGCAACATCGTGGAGCCTGCCGACTGCATTGTCATTGCTTGCATGGTACGTCTTCGCCCCCCAATGCCTGTCGACCTTGTCGGTGGTGCGGCGTGAAACAAACTCCCGGTTCTGGCCTGCCGTGATGTTCACCTACATGCTCGTCTTCGCTTACGCTGCCTCTTTCGCGACCTACCGGTTGGCAAGTGCCCTCTTCGCGGAACGGCCGGCGGTTGGATTTGATTTTGTCTGGCAGTCGGTCATCGTCGTTCCCTTGGTGACTGGTGCCGTCGCCTGGACCTTGTGGCGGTATCTTGTTCCAGCCAAAGTGCAGGCAATGATGCGCCGTTCAGTGATCAGAGCCGATTCATCGGCTTCTGGTTGTGGCGGTTGCGGAAACTGCGGAGCGTCGACGAAGCCAGGCACTCGATGTCACTGACAGGCGCTTCAAAAGCGCACCTCATCGCCTTCGTCGAAATCAACTTCGTCTCGATCCTCGCACGGCGCTTTAAAAGGCTCGCGCCCCAGGGGGGCAGCGCGTGATCTCTGCGGACAGACACTCATGGTGTGTTCCGAGCGGCTATTCTGCTTCCCGCCGCTTGGAGGGCTGTGAGCGGTTGGGAAGCAAGATGCCACTAAACGCGTTTTGGTCCAACGGGGCTGACTATACGACTTCGTAATGAATCTTCCGGGAAAGGACGGCGTAACTCTGCTGGCTTACGGCCACCGTGCCGTTCGCTGTCCATGCGTTCAAGGCCATGATTCAGAATGGAATTCAGCCTGGATGGCCGTCACACCGGCAACAAATCTCGCTGAGAGACGCTTGGAACTCGCTGTCCCGGAGTAAGAGAGAGCGAATAATTCAAGCGTCCATGAACGGATTTTCACCTTACTAAAACTTAATGTTTTGATGGGTTGTAAGTTAGGGAAGTTTTAGGAGCGGGAGCACCACAGTTCCTGGGACATGCAGCTGTGCGTGACATTTCTGGAGAACAGATCATGGCAATTGGCTCTATTGGTTCAAGCTCGCTTCCTTTTTCGGCGCCGCCGGTGCAGGTTGCGGCGAAAGGTCCGTCTCTCAAGCTGGACAAGGACGGAGACTACGACAATGGGGCTCCGGAAAAGGGCGCAGCGAGCGCGCCTGCGCTTCCCGCGGATCCCAACCGCGGTCGTACTCTGAACATCACCGCCTGACCGGGGGCCGACCGGCTGTCTTCCCATTCCCCAGGGGGCCGGCCGGCTCTTCGATTTTCCCGCAGGGGCAGACAGAACTGGACCTGGATAAAAACATGCAGGACGAGAGCCGACCGGGGTCGGACTCCCCATCATGAATCGGAGACTATGCAGATGA
Organism: Azospirillum sp. TSH20; assembly: GCF_003115935.1. Lineage (NCBI taxonomy): Bacteria > Pseudomonadati > Pseudomonadota > Alphaproteobacteria > Rhodospirillales > Azospirillaceae > Azospirillum > Azospirillum sp. TSH20. The sequence continues at coordinate 3,819 of NZ_LGQU01000041.1, read as the reverse complement.
AAACCCTGCTGTCGGCTTGGTCGTTCTGGGCATTGCTTTCCGCCGCCTTCGCGGCCCTGACGGCGATCTTCGCGAAGATCGGGATCGAGAACGTTAATTCGGACTTCGCCACCTTCATCCGCACCATTGTCATCCTGCTCACCCTCGGCGCGATCCTGCTCGGCACAGGTCAGTTTCAGGCGCTGGATTCGGTGGCGCCCCGGACCTACGCCTTCTTGGTGTTGTCCGGGCTGGCCACTGGCGGCTCCTGGCTGTGCTACTTCCGCGCCCTGAAGCTTGGTAGCGCCTCCCAAGTAGCGCCCATCGATAAGATGAGCGTTGTGATGGTGGCAGTCTTCGGTGTCCTGTTCCTCGGCGAGAAGCTGTCCACTCCCAATTGGGCCGGGGTCGTACTGATCGCCGCCGGCGCACTGCTCGTCGCCTACAAGCCCTAAGCGCGCCGCTTACCTGGGTTTTCCGCTCCGTTGCTGACACTGTTGGCGAATTCCACGGGTGCCGTCTCAGTATGGGTACGGCGGCTGTTGAGTGTGTATCAGTATGGGGTTTCGACGCCGATCGCCACAATAACTTGCTGAAAGTATGAGGTCCCTTGGGGGGCCTGCCAGCGTGCTGTTTCACACCAAGCGGCCCTGCTGCCCGGCAGCTGTCGCGAAAAGGGCGTTTGGCCATCTCGCCGGCGCCGACAGCGCCGATCAGGCTACTGGCTACCGGCCCCGCCGAACGGTCGCTTCCCCGATGTCAGGCAGCACGCCGGCAGCCGTCGGCGCCATGCGACACCGGAAAATTCCTGCGCATCGTGGCCTTGCGCGGCGTAGACTCTGTCAGGCCGAAGAATGACCCTCCACTCTATCCAAGGAAGTCAGTAAGCCTCATGCCACCCTCCAGGCCCCGCGTCCCAGTGCCGCGACCGGATTTCATCAAACCTCGCCCACCTACTGCCACCTCGACCGGGGTTCGACCAGCACCCGCCCGTGTGAACGGATCAGCGCTTCAGAAACAGGCTCAGTGGCTTGCCCGCGCGGCCGATGCCGAACGCACCGGAGACGGCGTCGAGGCTGAACTGTGTCGGCAGTATGCTGAGCACTGGTTCCGCGTATCGCGGGGAGAGGACTGAGGGAGATGAGCTGGTGAGTGACACGACCTTGACGCCGCGGGAGCGGGCTCTGATCCGCAACGAATTCATGGTGCGCTTTGGGCAGGCACCGCGGCTGGAGAGCGGCATCCTGGTGAAGCGGTGGGCCACCGGGCCGAACAAGGGGCAGCCGAAGCCGGGAACGGTCATTCAGGGGATGCTGGACCGTGGGCTGCTTGAGTTGCGGGATGACGGTGGCCATTGGCTGCGGGCTCGGTTTACCGAGGCCGGCCTCGCTGCCTTACGGCACATGGCCGAGGATGCGCGCGCCCTGCCTCCGGGCGAATACCAACATGTTCTGGACGAACTCGTAAGCGGCCGACGGGGTGCGGATACCGATTTATCCGGCCAGGGATTCCGATTTGGATCCGGTCACCTGTTCCGATTTGATCCCGGCCACCTGTACCGATCGGAAGTCGGCCAGGTGGGTGACGTCGCTTCAACAGGTCACGTGCTTCATCCCATGACGGGACATTTCTGGTCAAGGTTGTGCCGTTCGCAGCGGTCGTCCCCACTTTCCACGGGAGGGGCCCAGGGGCGCCGCGGAGTGCCCTCCTCAGCTAACGCAGCGGCGCCCCTGGGAGGGGCCTGTGGGAAGTGGGGGCGAGCGCCGGGCGCCTGCGGGATCAGTCGAAGTCCTTCGGCTGCTGGGTTTTCCTCATCGACTCGCCCGTGAGGTCGATGCGATACGCCGCGTGAACGATGCGATCCAATATGGCGTCGCCCAAGGTGGGGCACCCGATGACCTGATGCCAGCGGTCCGTGGGGATTTGGCTGGTGATCAGAAGCGAGCCGCGCCCATGGCGGTCCTCCACGATCTCCAGCAAGTCACGCCGGTGATCCGCCGTCAGGGTCTCCGGCCCCCAGTCTGTCAATCGGCTTCCAAAAACGGCTCTTCCTCAGATTTGATGACGACGTGGGATTTGTGGAGGCGAATGAGCACATAGAGGGAACAATCCCATCAAGTCGTGTTTCTGCTTTGGCCAAACGCATCCTTCCTCTCCTGCCCCCCGGTCTTCTGGTCCAGCAGGTTCAGCCCGGTCTGGATCGTGTCCTTATCCTGACCGCTTCCGAAGCGCGCACGGCGTGTTGCCCGCTGTGTGGCACTCCGTCGGCGTGTGTGCACAGCCGCTACACCCGCACCCTGGCCGATCTGCCTTGGCAGGGACGAACAGTTGCCGTTCGGGTCGCCGCGCGGCGTTTCCGGTGCCAGATGGCGGCCTGCCCGCGACGGATTTTCGCTGAACGCCTGCCGGAGATAACAGCCGGAGCGTGGTCTCGCCGCACCGCACGGCTGGGCAATCTCCAACGCCAGATCGGTCTGGCGCTGGGCGGCGAGGCCGGCGCTCGGCTGGCGCAACAATTGGCGATGCCGGCCAGCGGAGACACGCTCCTCCGCCTGCTCCGCCGGACCGAAGCTGCTCCGCGCCCTGCCGCGCGTATCGTCGGGATCGATGACTTCGCGTGGCGCAAGGGCAACCGGTACGGCACCATCTTGGTGGACCTGGAACGGCATGCAGTCATTGACCTGCTTCCAGACCGCGACGCGGACACCGCCGCCCGGTGGCTGGAGAAGCGTCCGGACATCGCCGTGGTCAGCCGCGATCGTGGAGCCGTCTATGCTGATGCCGCCCGCCGCGGCGCACCCCAGGCCGTGGCGGTGGCCGACCGCTGGCACTTGCTGGCGAACCTCGGACAGGCGGTCCAGACAATTCTGGACCGGCATAAGCCGACGCTCCGGACGGCGGCACAGAAGATCTCCTCCGACACCGCTACCATCGCCAGGGTTACGGAGACAGCCGGCGACACGCCACCGCCGATGACCAGCGCCGAACGACGGCAATGGACCGGCTGGGAGCGCCGCCGCGCCACCTGGAAGGAGGTGGTCCGGTTGGGCGCCAAGGGCCTCTCGGCGCGAGCCATCAGCCGACGGCTTGGCTTGGCCCGCGAGACGGTGCGCAAGTTTCTGCACGGCGGCGAACCGGAGGTGCATCGTCCCCGCCACAGTTCTCTGGCTCCCCATCTGGCCTTTCTGGAACGGCGATGGGGAGAAGGGTGCCACAATGGCGCCCAACTGTGGCGGGAACTCCGGGCAGCGGGATTTGACGGCGGGCTGCGGGTGGTGACCGAGTGGGCGACCCGCCGACGCCTAACGGCCCGGCCGGAACGCTTGGCTTCCCCGATCGCCGCCCCGTCCACCCGTCGGGTGGCGATGTTGCTGACTGCCGACCCATCCTCCTGGACGGCGGAGCGGTCTCGCTATCTGGAGCGGGTGTTCGCCCTCGCGCCGAATCTGGCGACAGTGCAGGAACTCGCCCGGCGCTTCGGCGCGATGGTCCGGCAGCGCCAGGCCGATGCCCTGTCCGTTTGGCTGGACGACGCGGACACCAGCGACCTGCGGTCCTTCGCCGATGGGCTGCGTTCGGATTTCGCTGCGGTTCATGCCGCCCTTACCACTCCTTGGAGCAACGGGCAAACGGAAGGGCAGATCACACGACTCAAACTCGTCAAGCGCTCCATGTACGGTCGCGCCAAGCCCGACCTTCTGCGCATCAGGCTCATGGCAGTCTGAACACCGTCATCAAATCTGAGGAAGAGCCCAAAAACCAGCCAGCATCGGCGTCCAATATCCAGCCACGCCTGAGGTTGCAGAACCCGTTGTCCAGGGTGTCCACGGGAGGGTCCCG
>NZ_LGQU01000055.1:0-20513 GCF_003115935.1 Azospirillum sp. TSH20 | reverse complement strand
GAGCCAGGATCAAACTCTCAGGTTCAGATCGTGACCGAAGCCACGACTGACAGGACCGCCATAGCGATCTCCTGAAACGTCGATACTGTTACAGTTTCTCTGCTCAAAAGATGCACAGACGATCCTCGATTGTGCCGATCCCCATCGGGAACCCAGCACCCCAAGGCCGCAACGGCTACCAACTGCCGCCGCCTGCGCATCCCTTCTCGACTTCACGATCTACAATGTCCAAGATCCAGACCGATCACGACAGATTATCGACCGGTGAACCGGATCGATGCATCGTCATTTTGAGATCGGAGGAGCGCAAACCGACCGGTTCGCGCTGGCAGGCATCTTTTCTAGCTCTCTCGACCAATCGGGTCAAGCCCTTTTTTTTGGCCTCTCCACCAAAGCGTCGGCGGAGCAATGAGCGGAAACGACCCTGCCCCAATCCATCGGGGCCTCAACCACCAGCGCCTTCGCTTCCGCAGGGCCGCCGCCGGTCGAGGGCCGGGTATATACGCAGACACTTGAGGCTCGTCCAGTGCAAAATGCACCGTCTCGCAATTTTGCCGTACCCCTCCTGCCTCGGCAACAGGGCACCCCCGGCGGCAATTTGATGCCGTCCTGCGCCATCGCACTTGCGGGATGGGCGAGCGGGAGACGATACAGGGGCGCTCCTGCCCTTTCCCGATCCGGCCATGCACGACCCTACCCTTCTGCTCGACGTTCTGTTCCTGCTGCTGGCCGCGATCCTGGTGGTCCCGCTGTTCCAGGCCCTGCGCATTCCGGCGGTGCTGGGCTATCTCGTGGCGGGCGCGATGCTGGGTCCGCACACTCCGGGGCCGGTGGTCGATCTGGCGGTGCCCCAAGTGCTGTCAGAGTTCGGCGTCGTCTTCCTGCTGTTCGCCATCGGATTGGAATTGCCGGTCTCGCGCCTGCGCGCCATGCGGCATTACATCTTCGGGCTGGGACTGATGCAGGTCGGGCTGACCAGCGCCGCCATCGGCCTTGCCGCCTGGTGGCTCGGGCTGTCGCCGGAGGCCGCCCTGATCGTCGGCGGCATGCTGGCCTTCTCCTCCACCGCCACGGTGCTGAAACTGCTGGTCGAACGGGGCGAGACGGTCGCCCGCTTCGGCCGGATATCCGTTGCGGTGCTGATCTTCCAGGACCTCGCGGTCGTTCCACTGCTGACCCTGCTGCCGCTGCTGGCCGATCCGGATGCCAGCATTCCGCTGGCGCTGGCGCTCGCCGCGGCAAAGGCGGTGGCGGCGATCCTGGTCATCATGCTGCTGGGCCGCTTCGTCGTGCGGCCCGCTTATCGGTTCATCGCGTCGGCCGGCAATCCGGAGCTGTTCACCGCCACCAACCTGTTCGTGGTCCTGGCGGTCGGCTGGCTGACGGCGGAGGCCGGCATGTCAATGGCGCTGGGCGCCTTCCTGGCCGGCATGCTGCTGGCCGACACCGCTTACCGCCATCAGGTGGAGGCGGACATCGAGCCGTTCCGCGGGCTGCTGCTCGGGCTGTTCTTCATGACGGTGGGCATGTCGCTGGACCTGCCGGCCATGGCCGCCGAGGCGGAGACCATCGCGGCGCTGACCGCGGCCCTGCTGGTCGGCAAGAGCCTGCTGCTGTTCGTGCTGTGCCGGCTGTCGGGGCTTGGGCTGGCCACCTCGCTCAGGATCGGACTGCTGCTGTCGCAGGGCGGCGAGTTCGCCTTCGTGCTGATCGGCAAGGCGGTCGGACTGTCAGTTCTGGACGGTCATACCGGCCTGCTGCTGTCGTCCTCGGTGGCGCTCAGCATGGCGGTGACGCCGGCGATCGGCGCGGTCGCCCAACGCCTCACCCAATTGATCGAAGCGCGGATGGGTGCCGAAGCCTTCGGGATCGAGACCAGCGATCTGAAAAGCCATGTGCTGATCTGCGGCTATGGCCGCGTCGGCAAGGCGGTCGCCAAGCTGCTGACCGAGCACAACATCGCCTATGTGGCGCTGGACCTGGAGCCGCAGCGGATCGCCGCCGCCCGCCATGACGGGCTGCCGGTCTATTACGGCGACGCCAGCCAGGGAACCGTGCTGCGCGCCGCCGGGATCGAGCGGGCGCGGGCCGCCGTCATCACGCTGAACCGACCGGATGCCGCCCACCGCGCGGTGGAGGCGATCCATGCCACTGCCCCGAAGCTGCCGATCATCGCCCGCGCCCATGATCTGGGACAGAGCGCCACCCTGACAGGGGCCGGCGCAAGCGCGATCGTGCCGGAGACCATGGAGGCAAGCCTGCAACTGGCCGGTCTCGTCCTGCGCAGCGCCGGTGTCGATTCCGCCGCCATCGACCTCAGCCTGAAATCCTATCGGGACGGCAATTACCGCGCCTTGGCCGAGCGGAAAGTGGCTGAATAAAGGTCCTACCGCGCGAACACCCGGGCCCGGTCGATGTGGACGGCACAGCGGTCGCCGGCGACGATGCCGAGCGTGGCGAGGCGCTCGCGGTCCATCTCGGCTTCCAGCACCAGACCGGCGAGGTCGATGTCGATGCGGGCGTCCGGGCCGACGACATGGATGCCGGAAATGCGCGCCGGCCCCCCTGCGGCCGGAGTGATACCGAGATCGTGCGGGCGGACGTAGGCCACCGCCGGCCCCTGCACCCCGCCTTCGGTCGCAATGGCGAGCGCGCCGCCGCCGACGCGGGCGATGCCGCCGTCCACCGTGCAGTCGAGCCGGTTCACCTGTCCGAGGAACTCGTAGACGAAAGCGGAAGCCGGGTGATCGTAGACCTCCGCCGGGGTTCCGATCTGCTCGATCCGGCCCTGGTTCATCACCACCACGCGGTCGGCAAGCTCAAGCGCCTCCTCCTGGTCGTGGGTGACGAAGACGGAGGTGACGTGGATGTCGTCGTGCAGCTTGCGCAGCCAGCGCCGCAACTCCTTGCGGACCTTGGCGTCGAGCGCGCCGAAGGGTTCGTCGAGCAGCAGCACCTTCGGTTCGATGGCGAGCGCACGGGCGAGCGCGACGCGCTGGCGCTGGCCACCCGACAGCTGCGCCGGATAACGGCCGGCGAAGGGCGACAACTGCACCAGATCCAGCAGTTCGGTCACCCGCCGCCGGATTTCGGCGGAGCTTGGGCGTTGGCCGCGCGGTCGAACCTTCAGGCCGAAGGCGACGTTGTCGAACACGGTCATGTGGCGGAACAGGGCGTAATGCTGGAAGACGAAGCCGACCTGCCGGTCGCGAGGCTTCAGCCCCAGCGCCTCCTCCCCATTCAGCAGCAGGCCGCCGGCGTCGGGGCTTTCAAGCCCGGCCATGATGCGAAGCAGCGTGGTCTTGCCCGAGCCGGAGGGGCCGAGCAGGGCCAGAAGCTCTCCCGACCTCACCTCCAGATCGACGGAGTCGAGCGCGGTGAAGTCGTTGAAGCGCTTGGTGATGCCTGAAACCTGGATCGCCATGGATTGCGTTTCCTCTGCCTGCCGGCGATCAGTGCCGGGTCGCCGCCAGTTCGTCCCCGAAGCGCCACTCCAGCGCGGTCTTCACGACCAGCGTGACCAACGCCAGCATGGCCAGGAGCGAGGCGACCGCGAAGGCGGCGACGAAGTTGTATTCGTTGTAGAGAATCTCAACATGCAGCGGCATCGTGTTGGTCTCGCCCCGGATATGGCCGGAGACGACCGACACCGCGCCGAACTCGCCCATTGCGCGGGCGTTGCACAGCAGCACGCCGTAGAGAAGGCCCCATTTGATGTTGGGAATGGTCACCCGCCAGAAGGTCTGCCAGCCGGACGCGCCCAGCACCAGCGCGGCCTCCTCCTCGTCGGAGCCCTGTTCCTGCATCAGCGGGATCAGTTCGCGCGCCACGAAGGGAAAGGTGACGAAGATGGTGGCGAGCACCAGCCCCGGCACGGCGAAGATGATCTGGATGCCCATGTCGCGCAGATGGGCGCCGAACAGCCCGTTCAGGCCGAACAGCAAAACATAGATCAAGCCGGAGATCACCGGCGACACCGAGAACGGCAGGTCGATCAGCGTGATCAGCAGGTTCTTGCCGCGGAAATCGAACTTGGCGACGCACCAGGAGGCGGCGACGCCGAACAGCAGGTTGGCCGGCACAGAAATGGCGGCGACGATCAGCGTCAGCTCGATGGCGGCGACCGCGTCCGGTTCGGTCAGCGCCGCCCAATAGGCGTCGAAGCCGTGGCGCAGAGCCTCGACGAACACCGCCACCAAGGGGAGCAGGAGGAACAGCGCCAGGAACAGCAGGGCACCGCCGATCAGGAGGATGCGGACCCAGGCCGGTTCGGTCAGGGCCGACCGGGCGGGCGCCACCGCCACGGAGGCCGGGGCGGTCAAGCTGGTATCAGCGGGCATGGCGTGACCTCATCCATTGCTGGAGGAGATTGAGGATCAGGAGCATGACGAAGGACACCCCCAGCATCGCGGTGCCGACCGCGGCTGCCCCCGCATAATCGTACTGTTCCAGCTTGATGACGATCAGCAGCGGCAGGATTTCGGTCAGGCCCGGCATGTTGCCGGCGATGAAGATGACCGAGCCGTATTCACCGATACCGCGGGCGAAGGACAGTGCGAAGCCGGTCACCAGGGCCGGCAGAATCGCCGGGACGATGACGCTGCCGAAGGTCTGCAGACGCGACGCGCCGAGCGACGCCGCGGCCTCCTCCTCCTCCGGCGGCAGATCCTGGAGAATCGGCTGCACGGTGCGGACGACGAAGGGAAGCCCGATGAAGGTCAACGCGATGGCGATGCCGAGCGGCGTGAAGGCGACCTTCATACCGAACAGCTCGTTCAACGGCTTGCCCAGCCAGCCGTTCGGGGCATAGAGCGCGCTGAGCGCGATGCCGGCCACCGCCGTCGGCAGGGCGAAGGGCAGATCGACCAGCGCATCCACCAGCCGCTTGCCGGGAAAGTCGTAGCGCACCAGCACCCAGGCGACAAGAAAGCCGAAGATCGCATTGGTCAGCGCGGCGGCGAAGGACAGCCCGAAACTGACCTCGAAGGCAGCCAGCACCCGCGGCGTCGTCACCGCCGACCAGAAACCGCTCCAGCCGAGACCACTGGACCTGACGATCAGCGCCGCCAGCGGAACCAGCACGATGACGCTGAGATAGCTGACCGTGAAGCCCAGCGTCAGCCCGAAGCCGGGAAGGACGCTGGGCTTCCGGAAGAGGGGAACGGTGGCGCGGACCGTCACCGCGCCCCCCTTTCCTGCCAGAGCGGTGTCGCTGTCGGCAGCGGCGACCATGGGTCAACGGCCCTTCTGGAAGATCTGGTCGAAGACACCACCGTCCGAGAAGTGCTTCTGCTGTGCGGCACGCCAACCCCCGAATTGGTCGATGGTAACCAGCTTAACATTGGCAAAGCGTCCCGCATACTGGGCCGCCAGTTCCGGCGACCGTGGACGGTAGAAGTTCTTTGCGGCGATCTCCTGTCCTTCGCGGGTGTAGAGGAACTGGAGATAAGCCTCCGCCACCTTGCGGGTTCCCTTGCGGTCGACGACCTTGTCGACGACGGCGACCGGTGGTTCGGCGAGGATCGACAGGCTGGGAACCACGATCTCGAACTTGTCGGCGCCGAACTCCTGCAGCGACAGATAGGCCTCGTTCTCCCAGGCCAGCAGGACGTCGCCGATTTCACGCTGGGTGAAGGTCACGGTGGCGCCGCGGGCGCCGCTGTCCAGAACCGGGACGTTCTTCAGCAACTGCGCTACGAATTCCTTGGCCTTCGCCTCGTCGTTGCCGTTGGCCTGCATGGCGTAGGCCCAGGCCGCCAGATAGTTCCAGCGGGCGCCGCCCGAGGTCTTCGGGTTGGGGGTGATGACCTGGACGCCCGGCTTCACCAGATCGTTCCAGTCCTTGATCCCCTTCGGATTGCCCTTCTTCACCAGGAACACGATGGTCGAGGTGTAGGGGGAGCTGTTGTTCGGCAGGCGGCTTTGCCAGTCCTTCGGCAGCAGGCCGGCGTCGGCGATGGCGTCGATGTCATAGCCAAGCGCCAGGGTCACGATGTCGGCGTCCAGCCCGTCGATGACCGAGCGGGCCTGCTTGCCCGATCCACCATGCGACTGACGCACGGTCAGGACCCGGCCGGTTTCCGCCTGCCAGGTCTTGGCAAAGGCCTTGTTGAACTCGACGTAAAATTCCCTGGTTGGATCGTAGGACACGTTCAGCAGCGTATCCTTGGAATCTGCGGCGGCGACACCCAGCCAAGCCACCGTCAGACCGGCGGCGAGAAGAGTGAGACGACGAAGCGACATGGCAGTGACCTCCTTCGGTGGCTGCCGATTTCCACGATATCCTTTCGTGGTATATCCGGCGCTTTTTCTATCTCTCTCGTAGAGTTTGCATGCGGACGGCGTGCTTGGGAAGCGGTTTTTTGCATCCGGCTGCGGGAAAACCGCGCGCTGCCATCAACCCGTTGGCGTTACGGCGAAAAGTGGCTGGGGGAACTCCGTTCGGCATGGCGTGACCATTCCCGTGTCTGACGGGGGATCATGATCGGAACCGGCAACTTTGCCGGTCTTGCCCTGTTGAGTACCGACAGATCGACATTGTCAGGAGCAAACACGATGGCTGGCCCTTTCCGGAAAGTGGGCACTGAACTCCCGAAGGCCGGCACCTCGCGGGGCATGGGGCGCCCCGCCATGTGGAGCATTCTGGGTATTCTTGCGGTTCTGGCCCTGCTGCTGCTGTTCTTCCCGACCTGGTAACGGTGGCCGGCGGCGATGCTGGTCTATGGCGATCAGGAGGTTTGCGAAGACCCCCGCCGCCGGATCGCGAGGCTGCGGTGCGGCCTTGCCGGCGGCGCCATGGCCGCCCCTGGTCCGGAGCGGCACGGCGCCCTGGTGACGCTGTTCATCGAAGCGGCCGAACTGGCGCAGGGGCTGGCCGATTGGGAATTCTACGCCTCAGGCATGGATGACCGCACGCCCGTGCAGGATGCGGCCATGGCGGCGGTGATGGAGCTTGCCGCCGGCGTCGCCGCATCCTGGCTGTTAGGCGGGCGGGCGGCCGTTCCACCGGACACCGCCGATACTCTCGACGCGCTCGACCGGCTGTCCGCGCTGCCGCTGCCCGAGACGATCGGCATGCGCAGGGCCGAAGGCTATGCCTTCTACAGCCTCTACCCGGAAGCCTATCTGGAGGCGGCGGCGCGTCTGCCGCCGCGCTTTGCCGAATCGCCGGTGGTGATCGGACTGCGCAGCATCGGCACCGGGCTGGCGGCGATGGCGGCGGTTGCGCTGAAGGCGGCGGCGCCGGTGACGCTGCGGCCGGTCGGCCATCCCTTCCGGCGGGAACTGCGGCTGTCGGAGAGAGTGCGCGCCGCCTTGCTGGCGGATCCCGAGGCCGCCTATGTCATCGTGGACGAAGGACCGGGGCTGTCGGGCAGTTCCTTCGGCGCCGTGGCCGACTGGCTGGAGGCACAGGGGGTGGCGGCGGACCGGATCGCCTTCCTGCCCGGCCATGGCGGCGAGCTTGGCCCGCAATCCTCCGACCGCCACCGGCAGCGATGGGCAGAGGCGGTACGCCCGGTGGTCGGCTTCGACGACCTGTTCCGGTCCATGGATAGGCCGCTCCCGCCGCTGGAGCGATGGTTCGTGGACAGTCTCGGCCCACCCGTCGCACCGTTGGAGGATCTGTCGGGAGGCGGTTGGCGGCGGCTGTACGGCCGTTGCAATGGACTGCCGGCCAATCCGCAACAGGAGCGTCGCAAATTCCTGCTGCGCACAGCCACGGGATCATGGCTGCTGAAATTCGCCGGGCTGGGTAGTGCGGGGGAACAGGCGCTGGAGCGCGCCCGCGCCCTTCACGCGGCCGGCTTCACCGCGGAGCCGTCCACCCTGCGCCACGGCTTCCTTGCGGAACGCTGGCTGGAGGACGCACGCCCGCTGACGGAGGCGACACCGGATGCCGTGGAGCGCCTCGCCGGCTATCTGGCCTTCCGCGCCCAACGCTTCCCCGCTCCGTCCGGGTCGGGCGCCGCCCTGACGGAACTGTTGACGATGGCGCGCACCAACATCGGCGAAGCGTTGGGCGACGGCGCCGCAACGGTGCTGGAATGCTGGACGGCCGACCGGCTGGCCGAACTGGACGCGGGCCTGCGCCGGGTCGTCACCGACAACCGCCTGCACCGCTGGGAATGGCTGCGGCTGTCCGACGGACGGCTGATGAAGAGCGATGCGCTGGACCATGCCTTCGCCCATGACCTGATCGGCTGCCAGGACATCGCCTGGGACGTGGCCAGCGGCATCGTGGAGTTCGACCTGTCGGACATGCAGGCCGAGGCCCTGTGTCGCTTGGTCGAAGTGGTCGTGCCGCTCGACCGCGGGCTGCTGGCCTTCTGCATTCCCTGCTACATCGCCTTCCAGATCGGCTATTGGACCTTCGCAACCGGCAGCGCCCCCTCCGCAGCCGACGAACGCCGCCGATACGAGGAGCGGTGGCTGCAAATCCGCTCGCCGTTGGAAGACGCGGGGATGATGACGTTGACACCCGGTGGCGTCACTCCTATGGGTGGAAACGGATGCTGACCGAGTCCCGCCCGTCGAGGCGCCGCCGGCTGTCGTCGTGCCAACCGGGACCGTTCGAACGATGCATGCCTCCGACCTCCACGCCACCACGCTCACCGACCTGATCGCCCGGCTGCACGGTCCGGCCGGCACCGGGGAGGCCTTGAAGGAAATCTCGGAAAGCTGCGAAGCCGCGAGGGCGACAGGGCTGGGCGGCGATGCCGGGGCGATGGAGGCGCTGGACGCCGCGACCGCCAACCTGGACCCGATCCTGCGGGAATCGGCCCTGGCTGCCGTGTCCGGCGACCTGCGGCGATACCTGCGCATTCTGGACATGCTGGACAATGTGCTGGATCTGGCGTCGCTGGAGGGGATGAACCAGATCTACTGGTCCATGCAGCGCCAGCTTTTCCTGATGCGCATGGACATGGCGTCCGTGCCCGATTTCGTCACGGAGCACCTGTTTGCCTTCTACGAGCGCTTCCTGCGGCAGATCGCGTTGCGTCTGGGGCTGAGCCCGGCGGCAAGGCAGGCGGGGATGCCCGAGACCGGACGGGTCCTCATCGTGACGAACCAGTTCCTGTCAGCCGAACACCAGCCGTCGCGCGACCTGCTGCTGCTGGCGGTACGGTTGCAGCGCGACCTTGGCAGGACGGTTCTGGTGCTCAACACCAACATGATGCCGGACCGCTATTACAGCCCCTTCATCCCGCCCTTCGCCGCCGCGCTGGAAGAGAGGCTGGCGGGGGAGCAGACGATCCGCTGCGGCGGCGAACGGATCCGCATGCTGTCGTCCACCGCGCCCGGTGTCACCGCGGAAAAGCTGGGCGGTTTCCTGTCGGCGGTGGAGGCGTTCGATCCCGATCTGGCGATCGCCTTCGGCGGCTCGGTGATCGTCGCCGACCTGCTGGAATGCGCGCGTCCGCTGATGTGCATCCCGACGACCAGCGGGCGGATCGTTTCGCTTGCCGACATCGTGCTTGATTTCGGCGGCCATGCGCCGCCGGCCGGCCATGGGCGGCTCGCCCGGTCCTGGCGCCCGTCGCGCTTCGGCCTGTCGCTGCGCCGCACCGGGGATACCGCGACGCGCGCCGAATTCTCTCTGCCGGACTCCGCGTTCGTCTGTGTCGTGGTCGGCAACCGCCTGGATGCCGAGGCTGACGGCGCGTTCCTGGAGCTGCTGGGGCGGATTCTGGACGCCGTGCCGCAGGCGCTGGTGCTGTTCGCCGGCGGGGTGGAGAGTTTGCCCGGACGGCTGGCCCTGGACGGGCATGCCGGGCAGCTGCGCAGCCTCGGCCATGTCGACCGGATGGAGGCGCTGATGTCGGTCTGCGATCTGTTCGTCAATCCGCGCCGCACCGGCGGCGGAGCGGGGGCGGCGCAGGCGATGGCGGGCGGCGTGCCGGTGCTGTCCTTCGACGGTGGAGACGTCGCCAGCGTGGCCGGCCCCTCCTTCCTGGTGGCCGACGACGCGGCCTTCGTCGCCCGTGCCGCCGCCCTGGCCGGCGATCCGGCGCTGCTTGCCGAAGCGCGGCAGCAGGCCCGCGCCCGCATCGCCGCGGTGGAGCGGGAAGGCGCCGACAACGCGCAGCTCTCCGCCTACATGGTCGAGGCGGCCGGCCTGTTCGCGGCGCGGAGATAGCGCATGCGCTTCCTGCTCTGCGGACAGGGCACATCGGAAATCCTGTGGTCGATCCACGCCGCCCTGGTCGATCTGGGGCACGAGTCCGTGCTGGCGCTGCCCGACATCTCGCAGGATGTGATCGACCGCCGCATCGACGTCCTGTTCGTGCTGAATCTGTTCGAGATTCCCAGGCCGACGGTGGAGATGCTGCGCGCCTACATCGCACAGTTCGGCGGCCAGCCGGGCAAGGGGCCGGCCATCGTCCACATCTGCCTGAAGCACCCGCTGGAGGAGATCGGCGCCGGCACGGCGGAGCAGATCCGCGACGCCGACCGCTGGATGGCCGACAACGACGTGTCCATGTGGTGCATGTGCCAGGGGTCGGCGGAGCAGGCCGTCCGCCTGGGGCTGAGCCGGGTCTTCCACGAGCCGCTGGGGGTTCATCGGTCGATCTGCACCGCTCCGGCAGCGGACGGGACCGTGGACCTCTACAAGCGCTGGATGGCGCAGGACACGCCCGGACTCCGGCACCACCCCTATGCCGCGATGAAGGGGCATTCGGACGCCGGGGCCGAAGCGTCGGTGCGCGACCGTTTCCTCTATCTGGGGCAGGGTTGGCCGGAGCATCTGGAATCCGGACGCGCCCCGGATTCCCCGGCGATCCGGCGCGATGCGGAGACGGTGGCCGCGGCGATGATGGAACGGCCGATGCTGCACCGGCTGCAGGCCATGGATGGCTGCGGGCTGACCGACCGGTCGGCGGATCCGGCCTGGACCCTGGAGTTCAACCGGGCCTTCACCATCGCCTTCGCGGTGGAGAACCGGCGCCGCTTCGCCAGCGCGCTGCGCCGCGGCTTCGGCGAGGGATTCTCGCTGTGGGGCAATGGCTGGGAGCGGTTCGGCCTCGATGCCGGTCCGGTGTCGGCGGCACCGCGCAACGCCTACCCCACCGCGGCGGCCTGCCTGGATTTCGGCAGCCTCGCCTACGACACGGCGATCTTCCCGAGGACGCTGGAGATCGTCAAACGGAACGGGCTGCTGGTGAGCTGGCGCCACGCCGACACCGCCCTGCTGTTCGGCCCATACGAGGATCAGCTGACCTTCACCGGAGAGGACGACGCGGTGCGCCTGCTCTCCACGCTGGCCGGCGACGCCGACCGCCGCGCGAGGCTGCGGTCGGCGTATCTGGAGCATTGCTTCGACGCCCTGGCACTGACCGCCATCCTGCCGCGGGTCATCACACGCGCCTGCGGCTGACCGAGCCTATCCCCGCTTTCGCCGCTGCGCCTTGCGGACGATCGCCTCGATGCAGTCAAGCACGCGGGCCGCGTTGGCGAGGCGCCCATCGGCGTCCGGCGCCTCCAGCGCGGCGGACAGCCGGTCGTCCTGGGCGCGCAGGAAGCCCTTGGAGCGTTTCGCCAGCGTCGCCGCCTTTGCCGCGGCGCGGTCGCCCCGCAGGGTGACGGCGACGCCCGCCGGGCCGCAGCCGAGCGATGCAATGCCCAATGCCCGGCAACGGCAGCGCAGGTCGGCGATGGCCAGCAGCCGCTCCACCGGGGCCGGCAGCGGACCGAAGCGGTCCTCCATCTCCTCGCGCAGGGCGTCCAACTCGCCCGCCTCGCGGGTGCGGGCGATGCGGCGGTGCAGGCCGATGCGCAGTTCCTCCTCCGGGATGTAGGCGGACGGGATGCAGTGCGGCACCGCAACCGTCACCTCCGGGTCCCAGCGGTCGTCGGGCTGGCGGCGCAGCGTCCGCAGGGCATCGGCCAGGATGCGCTGGTAAAGTTCGGTTCCCACCGCGCGCAGATGGCCGCTCTGGTCCTCGCCCAGCAGGTCGCCCGCCCCGCGCTGGTCGAGGTCGAGCATGCTCAGCACGAAGCCGCCGCCCAAACTCTCGATCACCTCCAGCGAGCCGAGCCGGCGGGCCGCCCGCTCCTCCAGCGGGTGGTCCGGGTCGGTCAGCAGATAGGCGTAGCCCTGCACCGCACCCCGCCCGACCCGGCCGCGCAGCTGGTGCAGCTGGCCCAGCCCGAACAGGTCGGGGCGGAACAGCAGCAGCGTGTTGGCGCGCGGGATGTCGATGCCGGATTCGATGATCGGCGTCGCCAGCAGGATGTCGCTCTCGCCATCGACGAAGCCCATCACCGCATCGTCCAGCGCCGCCGCCCCCAGCCGGCCATGCGCCACCGCGATGCGGGCCGACGGCGCCAGCTCGCGGATCCACGCCTCCAGCCCGCCGAGGTCGGCGATGCGCGGAGCAACGCAGAAAGCCTGCCCGCCGCGCCCCAGTTCGCGCAGCAGGGCGGCGCGGGCGGTGGCGGGGTCGCGCGGAGTGACGGCGGTGCGCACCGGCCGGCGGCGGGCCGGCGGGGTATCGATGATGCTGAGCCCGCGCAGGCCGGCCAGGGCGCCCTGCAGGGTGCGCGGGATCGGCGTGGCGCTGAGCGCCAGACTGTGGACGCCCTTGGTCCGCCGCTTCAGCGCCTGCTTCTGGGCGGCGCCGAAGCGCTGTTCCTCATCCACCACCATCAGGCCGAGACGGTCGAACCGGACGTCCTTGGACAGCAGCGCATGGGTGCCGATGACGATGTCGACCGACCCGTCGGCCAGCCCGGCGCGCACCCGGTCGGCCTCGGCCTTGGTCATGGCGCCGGTCAGCGGCTCCACCGTCACGCCAAAGCCGGCGAAGCGGCGGCGGAACACGTCCAGATGCTGGCGGGCGAGGACGGAGGTCGGGGCCATCACCGCCACCTGATGGCCGGCAAAGGCGACGGCCGCCGCCGCGCGCAAGGCCACCTCGGTCTTGCCGTACCCGACATCGGCGCAGACCAGATGGTCCATCGGATGGCCCTGGCGCATGGCGTCGAGCACCGCTTGGACGGCGCGCCGCTGCCCCTCGGTGGGGTCGAAGCCGAAGCGGGCGCCGAAGCGGCGCATGCGGTCGGCCGGCGGGTCGATGACCGGAGCCACTTCGCGGGCGCGGCGGCGGGCCTCGCGCAGGATGCCCTTGGCGGTCTCGGCAATCTCCGCCTCCAGCACGGCGCGGCGTTCCAGCCAATGGGCGTTCTTCAGGCTGTCGAGTTTCGCCCCGGTGTCGGCCGAGCCATGGCGCCACAGCCGGTCGAAATCGGCGGTCGGCACCAGCAGCCGGTCGTCATGGGCATAGTCCAACACCAGGAAATCGGCGGCCGAGTCCTCCTTGTCGCCATCGGCGGCGGCGATGGTTTCCAGTCCGATCAGGCGGCCGATGCCATAGTCGAGATGCACGACGAAGTCTCCGGTCGCCAGCTCCGACGGGGCCAGCGGCGGCCGGGTCGGCGTCGCGCCACCGCCATCCTCGCCGTGGCGTGGCGCCACCAGTACCGTCATGCCGTCGCAGACGAAACCGTCGGCCATCCGCAACGGCAGCACGGCACAGTCGCCCGCCGCCAGCGGCGGATCGGGCCAGCGGTCCAGCCGCGGCACCGGACGCCCCAACACCGCAGAGGCGCGCTCCGCCAATCGGTCGGCCTCGCCGGACCCCGTGCCGGATCGGGCGGCGAGCAGCACGGCCCTGCCCTCGCCGGCCAAGGCTGCAGCGCGCCGCAGCAGCGTGCGTTCGGTTCGCGCCGCTTCCACGGGAGGACCGGCCTTCACCTCGACCGGCAGCACGGAGCGGGCGGCCAGTTTCTTCTCCAGCGCATCGGCATCGATCAGCCGGCGTTCCAGTGCCGGGACCGGCAGCAGGCAGGAATCGTCGCGGCGGATGCGCCGGTCCAGACCGGCTTCTGCCAGATCCTCGGCCCGCGCCTCGATGCGGTCGCGCGCGCCGGCATCCATCACGACCACCGCATCCGGCAGCAGGTCCAGCAGCAGTGGACAGTCGTCGAAGACATTGGGTAGCTGAAGGTCGAAGCCGTAGGGTCGCCGGCCCTCCTCCAACTGCCGCCGCAGATTGTCCGGCAGGGCGGACCCCAATCCGGTAAGGCATGCGGCCAGCCGGTCGAGCATCTCCGGCCCGACGATCAGGTCGGTTACCGGACCCAATGTGATTCCGTCGATGGTTTCGGTCGACCGCTGGGACACCGGATCGTAGAGGCGCAGGTCGCGCACGATGCCGTCGGCGATGTCGCAGCGGATCGGGCGGTCGCAGTCACCGGGGAAGACCTCCACCACCGCGCCGCGGATCGCCACCTCGCCGGGTTCATCCACCCGGTCGTCCAGCACATAGCCGGTGCGGGCGAACCAGCCGCGCCACGCCGCCTCGTCATAGGCCATGCCCCGCGTCAGGCGGAAGCGTCCGCCCGCCCAAGCCTGTGGCGGCGGCAACCGTTGCAGTGCCAGATCGGCCGAAGCCACCACCAGTCGCCCGGACGCCGGGGCTTCCCCTTCCGCCAGTCGCATCAGGCCGGCGGCACGGCGGCCCAGCACAGCCCGCGATGGCGCGGCACGGTCACCGGCGGCGGTTTCGTCGATCGGGAGCAGGACAGTGTCGAGATCGGGGAACAGGTCACCCACCAACCGCGCCAGCCGGGTGGCGCGCGCGTCGCTGCGGGCGAGCAGCAGGACACCGCCGGGCCGGCGGGCGAGCGCGGCCAGCCGAATGGCCAGTTCGCCTTCGCTCTGCACGGATAATGTGGCGGGAGACGACGCCGGAACCGGGGGCGGCGTGTCGGGCGACGGATCGGCGACGGGGACTCCGTCAAGCATGATGGGCGTACATGGTGGGCAGGCTCCGGTCGTTGGCTCCGCGCACCCCTCGGGAGGAGGGACGGCGGGGCTGCGGAGGTTCAACACCGCCGGGTCCCCCGCGGTTGCCTACCCTTCAGTCTAGCGGAACTTTCCGGTTCAGTGCAGCACCAGCCAGCCGACCAGAACCGCCAGGAAGGCGCCGGCCGTCGACCCCAGCACGGTCAGCAGCGGCGACCAGCCCGCTCCGCCCGTCATTTCCGCCGATGCGCTGTCCAGGCCGCGCAGGCTCTGGTCCATCCGCATCAGGAACACTTCCAGCCCGCTGACCCGCTCCGTCAGTTCGCGCAAGGACCCGGCCAGGGAATCGGTTCGCTCGCCCTGGGCCTTTTCCAGACGGGAGGCGTCGGCGCGCAGGGCCGTCACCCCCTCGCCCGCATCGCGCAGCAGGCGGCCGATGGCCTGCTGGGCGGCGGCAAGCTGGCGCTGGTCGCGGCGGACCGCATCGAGCCGCTCGCCGATGCGCTGCAGATGCGGCGCCAGCAACCGGTCGAGCCGCTGGTCCTCCGGGTTTGGCTGTGCAAAGGTCGCGGTCTCGCCGGTGGAGGGCGAGCGCACCACCGCCACCACCCGCGAGGGGTCCGCCCCCTCCGGCAAGGTCACCTCCGCCTCGAAGGCATGGGCACCGTCGCCGATGCCGCCGTCGACGAGATCGGGCCGCGGCCGGTCGGCCGCCACCCGCGCCAGCGTTTCCGGCGGCCCGCCGTCCCGCTCCAGCCGCAACTCGACCTCCAGCCGGTCGGCCGGATGGTTGCCGTCCCACGCCCAGCCGAACACCCGGCCACCCTGCAGGGCGTCGATGTGACCGACGATGGCCGCCGCTTGCGGTGCGTCGATGGGATCGGCCACGGGGGTGGTCTCGCGAAGCTCGACGATCTTGGCGGTGGCGGACATTGGACCGGCTTCCGGTTGTTGGGCTGGACAGGGCGCTTGCGCTTACGCCGCCTTGCGGTCGGTGGCGCGGCGCAGGGTGTGGCTGGGCATGCGGTGGGGGACGTAGTTCTCGTCCAGGAATTCCCGCATGTCGCGATAGCGCTGGTAGTAGGTGCGGTTGAACTTCTCGAACAGGCTTTGGTCCCAATATTCCTCAAGGACGAAGGGCTTGTCCGAATAGACGTTGTAGCAGGGGATCGCGAAGGTCTCCGCGAACTCCGCCGTGCGGCTGTCGTAGCTGAAGTAAACCGACGGCGTGGCGTTCGACAGAGCCATCAGGTTGCCGTGCAGGCGATAGCCCAGCACGAGGTCCTTCGACCGCACGAGGTTCTCATAGTCGGCAACGACGTCCGAGTACCACAGACGCTCGCGGTACAGCGCATCCATCTCGTCGTCGAAATACCATTGCTTCAGCCAAGCGCTGTCATGCAGGTGCGTCCAGGCCTCCGCCTTCTGCTCCTCGGTGCCCCACAGCAGCTTCTTCTCCTCCACCTCGCCCTGCATCATCAGCACGGTGTCGAAGCGGCGGGAGATGTCCTTCACGAAGTCGCGGTGGCGCTCCAGATACTTGCGCACGTCCGGCGAATAATGCTTGGAGACCTCGCGGCGCATGGTGATGCCGACCTTGCGCACGCTGTCGAGCGCCGGCAGGTCGATGCGCAGTTCCGGGTCGCGGTTGCGGAAGGCGGTCGGGCAGCCGACGATGCGGGTGTTCTTGATGCCCAGGTCCCACAGCACTTCGGCGGTGTAGGTGCCGCGAACGCCCAGCGTCGTCGACTTGTCGGCGATCATCCGCCAGATGCGCTTGCTTTCCTCGGTCAGCGTCAGCTTGCCGGTGGCCGGCGCCTGGGCGCCGACGCCGAAGGCGATGACGGGAATGCGCAGCTTCGCCAGCACCTGGATGGTCGCCGCCGGCCAGTCCATCGAATCGTGGATGTAGTTGCTGCCGCGCAGGAAGACGTAGTCGTATTCCGCGTTGATCCGGTCGACGACCTCCTGCCGGAACTCGCGAATCTCCAGCACGTCCAGCTTGTCGTAGGTCAGCAGCTTCAACGAGGAGTCGAAGACGAACGCGTCACCGATGTTGTGATAGTGATCGATGCTGCGCTGAATGTCCTGGTAGCTGTACCAACGCACGCAGTCGTGATCGTAGACTTCGCCCGACGGAATCATGACGAGGATGTTGGCCACGGCGGCTCTCCCTGGGTTGGGCGATAATAGGGGCGGATATTGCCCGGATCACCGCCGGGCTAAATCGAATCTTCGCACTGGACCTATGCTATAGGCCCCGCGATTTTCGATCCGACATTACCAATATGTTCGGCGTTCTGCAGAATGAAATCTTCTCGATATTCGAAAATATCACAGCACATTCCAACTTTCCCTTATCACGCCCGCTGCGCCACCGCGCGCTCAGGCATCGAGGGCGCGGCGCCGCCGGCGGCCAGCAGCGCGTCGAACACCTCCGAGTGCTGGCGCGCGCACTCGGCGCGGTCGATGGGGCGGCGGATGCGCAGGCGCAGGCGGTCCCACAGGTCCGGCGTGGTCAACGCCTCCGTCATGCGGTCCACCAGATCCTCGACGCTGCCGTTGCGGAAATGCAGGCCGTCGACGCCGTGGGTCACCTTCTCCGCCATGCCGCCGATGTTGCTGGCGATGATCGGGCGGCCATGCAGGAAGGCCTCCTGGATGACGACGGGGGAGTTCTCCCACCAGATCGACGGGATGATCATCCAATCGACGTCCTTCATCAGGCCCGGCAGCTCGGCCGAGCGGTAGCTGCCGTAGAAGCGCACCCGGTCGCCGGCCTTCTCCACCGCATCGTTGAAGCGCTTCTGATAGGCTTCCGGCTGGCGTTCCAGGTTGCCGCCGAAGATCATCAGCGCGCCGTCCTCGCCCCAGGCCTTCTCGGAGATACGCGACACCGCCTCCACCAGCAGATGGGCGCCCTTGAACTCGGTCAGCTGGCCGAAGAAGGCGAAGCGGTTGCGCTTGCCGGCCCGGGTGACCGGACGCGGCGGGGCGATGCCCTCGATGGTCAGGCCGTTCTCGATCATGCGGAACTTCTCGCGCGGCAGCCCCCAATCGACATAGCGGTCGATCAGGAAGTTCGACGGGCTGATGTAGAAGTCGGCCTGTTCGAGGAAGGTCTTCAGGAACAGCTCGCGCTTGAAGAACTCGGCCTCGCCGATGTGGGGGAAGCAGCCGGCGCAGTCGGCCGGGCTGGCGCGGTAGCACAGGGCGTTGCGGCTGGTCTTCACCATCTGGCCGTGGTGGTGGCAGATCGACAGGTATTCATGCAGCGTCACCACGATGGGCACGCGCGGCAGCGCCTGGCGCACCGCCTGGATGGTCTCGATCCCCAGCCCGAGGAAGTGGTGGAAGTTCACCACGTCCGGCTGCAGGTCGCGGACATAGCGGACGAAGTCCTTCTCCAGCCCCGGCAGGTTGCGGTTGGACAGGCGGAAATGGTCGTAGTCGTTGGCGTAATACAGCACCTCCCGCTCCTTCTGGCGTAGCGCCATCAGGGCGGAGCCGCGATGCTGGGCGATGGGCGGGGCCACGCGGGCCAGATAATGGCTTTCCCAGCCCGGCAGGTCGTGCAGGCCGTTGTGCAGGTTGTAGGAGGCGACCTCACCCCCGCCCAGCGAGAAGGAGGGGTGGCCATGGCTGATGATCAGCGCGCGCTTGGTCTTGCTCATCGTGTGACCGTTTGTCCGAGGCTGGGGGAGAAGTGGTTGTGTCGCTTGCCCCCACCCCAACCCTCCCCCGCTGGGCGGGGGAGGGGGACAGGAGCTTTGTCGGCGTTCAGCGGCAGTCCCTCCCCCGCCCAGCTCTCGCACAAAGCTTCGCTTTGTGCTGACGCGGCAGGCGAACCGGAGGTCCGCTGAGAGCGGGGGAGGTTAGGTGGGGGCAATAACTCAGGCCGCGATCGACGCCTTCCAGCGCTCCGCGAAGCTCCATTCGTCGACCAGCGCGCTCATGCGCTCCAGCCTGGGGTCGCGGGCAGTGCGGGACTGTTCGTCGACGGCCACCAATCGAACCTTCGGCAGCCACAGACACGACCCGCCGGCCGCCCGAACCCGCAGGCACAGGTCCAGGCCTTTCGGCTCCGACCCGAGATAGCGGCCGCCGTCGGCCATCACCCGCACCAGCAGTTCGCGCGGCAGCAACGCGCAGTCGGCCGAGGCGGCATCGACCGCCGACGCCTCCTGCTCCTTCAGCCAGTCGCGCGGATATCCGGCGAAGCGGCGCTCGTAGGTGACCATGCCGTCCGGACCCTCAACCGCGACGATGCCGGCGAAGCGGACCGAATGATCCTCGTACAGCAGGGTCGGGCTGGCCATCACCGGCGCCAGCGCGGCGGAACCCACGGCGTTCGGCTTGCGGATCGCGCGCTCCAGCGCCGACAGCCAGCCGCGCTCGGTCGGCAGCACCGACGGCGACAGCAGCAGGACACGGTCGGCGCGGACATGCGGCAGGGCCGCTGCGACCGCCTCGAACGGATCGGCGGCGCCGGGTGCGGCGACGAAGCCGACCGAGAGACGATAGAAGCCGGCGGCCTGCCGGACCATGCCGGCCAGCCGCTCATGCGTGCCGGTGCCGGCCACCACCAGGATTTCCGCCTCGGCGAAGTCCGGGTCGTTGGCCATGCGGGCGAGGTTCAGGTCGACATCCTCGCGCCCGTCGCAGACCGGCAGGACCACCGACACGCGCGGGCTCTTCAGGGCGCGGCCCATCGGGTGCAGGACGGAGGACGGAGCCGCCTGCGACGCCGCCGCGGTGCGCAGCATCGGCCCCAGATGGGTGGCGACGACGCGGTCGATGGAGGGGCTGTCGGGATTGACCGCCCCCAGCATGCGGCGCAGTGCATCACCGCTCGGCGGCTGGCAGGGCAGCGGCAGGAAGGCGATGCCGTCGGCCAGCGTCAGTTCCAGATGGAACTCGGCGTCGGCGGCGATGCCGGCCGGTTCGCGGGCGAAGGCGGTGAAGCCGTGGGAGTCGTTGCCCGGAGCCAAGCGGCCGGCGAACAGCGGGTCGTGGGCGAAGGCGTCGGACACGTCCTTGCGGGACAGCCGCGACCAATCGGTGTCCAGCCGCGCCGTCACGCTGGCGCCCTTTACCGTCACCGCGCGGACCGCCTGGGTGGGGTCAAGCAGCCAGCCGCAGACGAACAGCCCGGCCCCCGGAACCCGCACCGCCATGTCCAGCCCCATACGCACCGGAGCCTGGATCTGCGACACCGTCTCCACCCCATTGTAACGGGCGGCGATGGCGGCGGCGACACCGCGGCGGGCGGCATCGCCCTGCAATTGCCCCAGCATGTCGCGGGCGTGGGCGGAGGCGACACCGTCGGCCAGCAACTGCCGGTGCTCGAAAATCGCCAGATGACGCCAGCCGTCGGCGGCGCGGAAATGGATGCGGCGGATGGTGTCCGGCGCGGCGACCGGGCCTTCCAGAACGGTCAGCAGACCGGAGGCATCGTCGGGCAGGTCCGGGCGGTGGAAGGGCGCGGCGGCGCTGGCATGGGGGCGCAGATCGTCGGCCTCGACCAGCACAGGAGCAGTGCCGGCCGGAAAGCCGTGCGACCAGCCCTGCACCATCAGCGCACCGTCGCGGAAGCGTCCCAGCACCTCGGCGAAGCCATCGGGGCGGGAGGCCTCCTGCGCCAGACCGGACAGCAGGCGGGTGCGGCGGGCGCCCCCCCCCCCCCCCCCCCCCCCCCCCTCCC
>NZ_LGQU01000105.1:0-21005 GCF_003115935.1 Azospirillum sp. TSH20 | reverse complement strand
CCTCCCCCCCCCCCCCCGGGGGGGGGGGGGGGGGGGGGGGGGGGGAGGCACGGAGTGGATTTTCGAGAATCCTCGCTGTGCGTCCCCCTCACCCTAACCCTCTCCCCGGGGGGGAGAGGGGATTGTTGCGGTGTTGCGAGGGCCGGGCGGCTCAATCGTCCTCATACAGCCCCTGCGCAGCGGTGCGGTGGCAGGCTTCGCAGTTGCTCTTGGCGCCGACCGACTTGCGCGTCCAGATCGACGGCGAGAAATCATGCTTGTGCAGCCACCAACGCTGTTCGGTGATGCGGATCAGCCGGCCGTCGCCGCTGCCGGCATTTTGCGTCAGATAATTGCGGATGGCCGCGGCGGTGTCGGCCGGCAGGCTGGCATTCTCGCCGAAATGGTCCTGCAGGCCGTCCATGATGCGGTTCCAGGACGCCGCCGGCAGCAGGCCCGGCTGATAGGCCATGTGGCACTCGCCGCATTCCTTCTGGGTGGCGGCGTGGGTGACCGGCCGCACCCGTTCGAACTCGCTGGCGATTGCCGCTCCAGCGGTCACGGCAAGCATGGCGAGCACGGCGATGCCCGTGAGCGGGCGGAGGCTGCGGTTGGGGGACATCGGCGGCTCGCTATTGGTTCGACAGGAAGGTGATGAAGTCGCCCTTTTCCTGCGCCGTGCAGGCGCGGCCGAGGACGTTGACGCAGTCGCGCTCGAAGCGCTTTTCGACCTCGGCGGGATCGGTGAAGCGCTTGGGATTGGCCGACACCGCCATCGGCAGGATGTCGCGCCCGGTCTTGTAATGGCGGCCGGTTCCGGCCGGATCGCGGGTGTGGCAGCTGGCGCAGCCGGGGGTGTCGGCCACCTTGCCGCCGGCATGCGGCCCGAGATAGAGCGCGCGTCCACGCTCCGCCGAGAAGCCGGCGAAGCCGGGTGTCTGCGCTTTCGCCTGGGCGGCATAGCCGTCGAGGATGCGGGCACGCTCCGGATCGCCGGACGCCGCCAGGGCGACCCCGGCGCCCAAGGACACCGCGGCGGCGAGGAGGAGGATCGGTTTGGTCGGTCTGGTCGGTCTCATGGGATCACCCGGTTGGAAATGGTGGACAGCCACGCGGTGCAGCGGGACGCGATATCGGACGGAATCCGCTTCAGGCCGTGCAGCGCGAAGACCAGGGAGATGTGCGCCAGGATGAGGAAGAGGGAGGCCTCGCCGATCTCCTTGTGCAGATGCTCGACCTTGACGAAGAAGTCGGCGAGAGCACCGGTCGCCGCCGCGATCCCGACGCCGATCAGAAGGGCGGCGGACATCCAGGCGGTCAACGGGCTGCGCTCCGCCCTCGCCTTCGCATCGCCGGTGAACAGGCGGCGGAGCCATCCGGCGACCGCCGCCACCGAGGGGCGTGGAAGGCGCAGCGGGCTTCCCGCCGGGGCCAGCACGCCGGCCGCCACGCGCAGGCCGATGGCACCGAGGACGGCATAGCCGGAGAAGACATGCATGCCGTAGGTGTCCTCGTCGCCGGTGAGATTGGCGACGATGAAGGCGCCCGAGACGATGGCGTGGAAGGCCAGCAGGGCGGTCATCTCGGCGCGGGAAGGTTTGCGGGCTATCGGCTTGCAAGCGGACATGGCGGTCTCCCTTTCCGAAGGCGGCTCAGTCGTCGTGGCTGGCGTCGTGGCTGGCGTCGTGGGTGAGGCCGCCGGTCAGCAGGGCGGCGATGCCGTCGGCCCTGGCCTGATAGGCGGTGGCGAGGGCACCGACGACCAGGGCCGTCAGCAGGGTGTGGAGGATCATCTTCTTCAGCATGGCGCGGACCCGGTTCGGGAGTGGTCGGGGGTGGCGGAGCGGACCGGGAGCGGATCACCGGCCGGCTCCGCGGCTCCGGTCAGTCGTCGTCGCGGTCGCTGTCATGGCCGTGACGGCGGCCCTCATGCTTACCCATGGCGTCGCGGCCGAAGGCGGTGCCGTCCTGGCGGATGATCTGGCCGGCCTGGATCGCGCCCTGGCGGACGCCGCCGACGACGGTGATCTGGTCGCCGCTCTGGATGCCGTCGGGCAGGAAGCCGCGGCTGGCGACGTCGATGCGGTCGCTGCCGTCGGTCATGACGAACCAGTTCGCCGCGACCTTCTCCACGGTGCCGGTCACGGTGCCGCCGCCGGCCTTCACCACGTCGGCGATCGGCTGCGGGCTGGTCGGCTGGATGGCCGCGCCGCGGTGGTGGTCGCCGGCGAAAGCGGCAGTCCCGGCGGTCGCGAGGGTGGCGGTCAGGAGGGCGGCGAGGGAAACGGCTTTCAACATGGCATCACCTGTGGTGTGGAGGAGAGCGTCGAAGCGCCCGATGAACCGCACTCTGACCCACCGTGGCTGAGCCGAGCCTGAACGGACCGTTCATCCGCCGTTCAGGATCAAAAAATGTGATGCCCCCGACATTCAGCCGTCATCCGGGGGCCATTCAGCGGCGGTTCAGGGATGCGACGATATGCTGGTTCGATCGCGCGTCCCCGATGCGCGATGGTGTCCCAGGCAGAGAGGTCGATCATGAGGACCGGTCCCGCATTGCTCCTTCTCCCCATCCTGCTGTTCGCAGCGGGGACGGGTGCTCATGCCGGCGACGACCACGAGCGCGCCCGCGACGCGCTGCGGGAGGGGCGCATCCTGCCGCTGGAGCGGATCGTCGAGAGCGCCAAACAGCAATTCGGCGGCGACGTGCTCGACGTCGATCTGGAGGATGAGGAGGACGGCTTCCGCTATGAATTGAAGCTGATCGCGCCGGACGGCCGGATCCTGAAGCTGGACTATGACGCCGCCACGGGGGAACTGCTGCGGACCAGGGGCCGCCACCGGTCCCACGGCGACGGGAGGTAAGGCCATGCGCGTGCTGGTGGTTGAGGACACGCCGGAACTGGCCCGGCAACTGAAGCAGCGGCTGGAGGGTGAAGGTTATGCCGTCGACACCGCCGCCGACGGCGAGGAGGGCCGCTTCCTGGGCGAGACGGAGCCCTATGACGCGGTGATCCTGGATCTGGGGTTGCCGAAGGTCGATGGGCTGACGGTGCTGCGGTCGTGGCGACGGGCGGGCATGGCCGTGCCGGTGCTGATCCTGACCGCGCGCGACGCCTGGAACGAAAAGGTGCAGGGCATCGACGCCGGCGCCGATGATTATCTGGCGAAGCCCTTCAGCATGGAGGAGCTGCTGGCCCGCGTCCGCGCGCTGATCCGCCGCGCCAAGGGCCACGCCACCGCCGAAATCGCCTGCGGCGGGGTCGTGCTCGACACCCGCACCGGACGGGTCACGGTGGATGGCGAGCCGATCGAGCTGACCGCCTTCGAATACCGGGTCCTGTCCTACCTGATGCACCGCAAGGGGCAGGTGGTGTCGCGCACCGAGCTGATCGAGCATGTCTATGCCCAGGATTTCGACCGCGATTCCAACACCATCGAGGTCTTCGTCGGACGCCTGCGCCGCAAGCTGGGGGTGGACGTCATCAAGACGGTGCGCGGGCTGGGATACCGGGCGGACGAGCCGTAAGGACAGGGCATAGGAGCGGGCGATGAGATGGACGGAGTCGCTGCGCTTCCGGCTGCTGGCCGGCGCGGCCGTTTGGGTGGCGCTGGCGCTAATGCTGGCGGGATGGATCATCGCCGACCTGTTCCAGAGCCATGTCCGCCAGCGCTTCGAGGCGGAACTCAGCAACCATCTGGAACAGCTGGCGGCGGTGCTGGAAATCGGCCCGGACGGCAGGCCGGCGCTGCGCCAGCCCTTGAGCGACCCGCGCTTCCGCCGGCCGCTGTCGGGCCTGTACTGGCAGGTGGGAGAGAGCGGGGACGCGCCGTTGCGCTCGCGCTCGCTGTGGGACAGCGTGCTGACCCTGCCCGACGACCGGGTGGAGGATGGGGTGCTGCACCGGCACGACGTGACCGGGCCGGCGAACCAGTCGCTGTTCGTGCTGGAGCGCTTCGTCCTGCTGCCTGAACGGGCGGAGCCGATCCGCATCGCCGTGGCCGCCGACCGCGCCGAGTTGGCCGGCGTCACCCGCGCCTTCAACGCCACGCTGGCGCTGTCGCTGGCCGTGCTGGCGGCGGCGCTGATCGTCGCGGCGCTGATCCAGGTTCAGATCGGGCTGAGGCCGCTGTCCCGCCTGCGCGGCGCGCTGGTCGAGGTGCGGGCCGGGCGGAAGAAGCGCTTCGACGTGGCGATGCCGACGGAGATCCGGCCGCTGGTGGAGGATCTGAACGCGCTGCTGGCCCATGCGGAGGAAACCGTCGGGCGCGGACGGCTGCAGGCCGGCAATCTGGCCCACGCGCTGAAAACCAACCTCGCGGTGCTGGCGAACGAGGCCGCCACGCTGGACGAGCGCAACGCGCGCGAGGTGGGGGCGGCGATGGTCCGGCAGGTGGAGTTGATGCGCCGGCATGTCGATCATCACATGGCCCGCGCCCGCGCCGCCGCCGCCCGTGGCGTGCCGGGCATCAGCACGCCGGTGCCGGACTGCGTCTCGGCGCTGGCACGGGTGATGCGCAAGCTGCATTCGGACAAGGGGCTGGACATCCGTGTCGATGTCGCCGACGGCCTGCTGTTCGCCGGCGAGCGCGAGGATCTGGACGAGATGCTGGGCAACCTGCTGGACAATGCCTGCAAATGGGCGCGCGGCCGGGTCGATGTGACGGGCCGAGTGGGGGTTGGCGGCATGCTGTCCGTCACGCTGGACGACGACGGCCCCGGCTTGCCCGATGACTGCCGCGAGGCGGCGCTGGAGCCGGGGGTGCGGCTGGACGAGAGCACGCCGGGGACCGGGCTCGGCCTTGCGGTGGTGCGGGATGTGGCGCGGCTCTATGGCGGCGACATCCAGCTCGGCGCATCGCCGCTGGGCGGGCTGCGTGCGACGTTGCGGCTGCCGGCGGCGGGGGCGTGACGGGGGCAGGGTCTTGCGCCGGGGGCATCGCGGTTATGCGTCGGCCAACACCGCCGCGCCATGGAATCGGGCTGGCGCAGGGCCTTGCGCTGCATGTTGGGCGCATTCCAAATCCAAGGCTCCGCCGGCCCGGATCTGCGACAAGCTGGCGCGGTCGCCCTTTTATCAGAGGGGACTAATATCGCGGTGGGGGTGCTGATTTCCGACGGGAGGTTCCGATGAAACGCTTCCTCATCGCTGCGTTGTGCACCGGGTTGCTGGTTGGCGGCTCCGCTCTCGCCCAGACCGGGCCGGGTCCCGGCATGGGTCAGGGAATGGGTGGTCAGGGTATGGGTGGCCAAGGAATGGGCCAGGGCATGGGTCCGGGTAAGGGCATGGGCGGCACCGGTGCGATGCACCAGCAGATGTTCGACCAGCTCGACACCGACAAGGACGGCGCCATCAGCCGGAAGGAGTTTGTCGATGCGCCGCGCGGCGGTCCCGGTTCGATGACCGACCTTGCCAAGGATCGCCGGGGCGCCCGGTTCGACCAGTTCGACAAGAACAAGGACGGCAAGCTGACGCCCGAGGAATGGGGCGCCTGGACGCCGGCCAAGACCAAGTAAGCCCTCTGCCAGACAAGCACACCGGCAGGAGCCCGGCCAACGCCCCTCCGCCACCATTTCCACCCTGTTGGGAATGACGGCCGAGGGGCATTGGCGTCTCGGCATCATGCACGGCTTCCCCCTCCCTGCGGCAAACTGTCCGGCGGGAGTTTGGGCTGCGAATGCGATTTGCCTTTCACGCTGATATATTAGTATAATAATCTCACGATCCATCCGGTGAGGCTCCATCATGACCGCGGATCCATTGGAGACGGCGCTGCTCCTGCGCGTGGTGATGATCCTGGGGCTGCTGCTTCTCGGTTTTTACTAACCACTTCCACAGGGATGCCTGGACCATGGCGACCGACCTCAAGCGTGAGAATTTCTCCGCCACCATCGACGGCAAGCCGGTGGATCTGTTCACCCTGCGCAACCGCCGCGGCATGGTGGTGCGCATCACCAATTACGGCGCCAAGATCGAGCAGATCCTGGTCCCCGACCGCGACGGCGTGATGGGCGATGTCGTCCAGGGCTATGACGGGATCGAAGGCGTGATGGGCGGGCAGGCGTCGATGGGGTCCTTCATCGGGCGCTATTGCGGGCGCATCGACGGCGGGCGCTTCACGCTGGACGGCGTCGCCCATCAGGCCGCGGTGAACAGCCCGCCCAACACCCTGCATGGCGGCCTGCGCGGGTCGCGCTTCCGCGTCTTCGACGCCCGGCAACTGGACGAGGCCAGCCTGGAGCTGACCTATGTCTTCCAGGATGGCGAGGAGGGCTTTCCCGGCACCCTGCCGCTGCGGCTGGTCTATACGGTCGGCGACGACAACGCCCTGACCATCGCCTGGACCGCGGTGGCGGCCGACAAGACCACCATCGCCAACTTCACCGACCACACCTTCTTCAACCTGTCGGGCAATCTGGGGTCGTCGATCCTCGACCATGTCGCCACCGTCCAGGCCGGCCGCTATCTGGCGCTCGGCGAGACGGCGGTGCCGACGGGGGAGATCGTGGACGTCACCGGCACCCCGCACGACTTCCGCACCCCGGCGGCGCTGGGCGCCCGCATCGACGCCGACGACCCCATGCTGGCGCTCGGCAAGGGCTATGACCTGCATTACGTGATAGACAGACCGGCGAACGGGTCGGCGCCGGTCCTTCATGCCCGCTTCCTGCACCCAGCCAGCGGCCGGACGCTCGAGGTGCTGTCGACCGAACCCGGTCTGCAGCTCTACACCGGCAATTTCCTGGAGGGCAAAGCCCCGCGGGACGTCGGCAAGGGCGGCATCCTCTACACCAAGCACAGCGCCTTCTGCGCCGAGCCGTCGAAATTCCCCAACGCCGTCAATATCCCCTCCTTCCCGTCGACGGTGCTGCGTCCCGGCCAATGGTCCGCCGGGTCCATCGTCTACCGGTTCGGGGTCGCCTGAGGCGGCGCCACGCCGCCCGCCCCCATCCTTTTCGGAGTCTCTACCGTCATGAACACCGCCAAACCGATCCGCCGTTACCGGCAGACGAAAGTCGTCGCCACGCTGGGTCCGTCCTCGTCCTCGCCGGAGATGATCCGCCGCCTGTTCGAGGCCGGCGTCGACGTCTTCCGCCTGAATTTCAGCCACGGCAGCCACCAGGACCATGGCGAGCGGGTCCGCGCCATCCGCGCGCTGGAGGAGGAGACCGGCCGCCCCATCGCCATCATGGCCGACCTGCAGGGGCCGAAGCTGAGGTTGGGCCGCTTCGCCAATGGGCCGGTGACGCTGACCGCCGGCCAATCCTTCTGCCTCGACCTGCTGGCGGAGCCGGGCGACGCCCGCCGCGTCGGCATGCCCCATCCGGAGATCTTCGCCGCCCTGGTGCCGGATGCCGAACTGCTGCTGGACGACGGCAAGTTGCGGCTGCGGGTGACCGCCTGCGGCGCCGATTTCGCCGAGACCGTGGTGGTGTCGGGAACGAAGCTGTCGGACCGCAAGGGCGTCAACGTCCCCGGCGTTGTGCTGCCGCTGTCGCCGCTCACGCCCAAGGACCGCGCCGATCTGGACTTCGCGCTCGACCAGGGAGTCGACTGGGTGGCGCTCAGCTTCGTCCAGCGGCCGGAGGATGTGGCGGAGGCGCGCAAGCTGATCGCCGGCCGCGCCGCCCTGCTGTCGAAGCTGGAGAAGCCGCAGGCGATCCAGCATCTGGACCGCATCGTCGAGATGTCGGACGGCGTCATGGTGGCGCGTGGCGACCTGGGCGTCGAGATGCCGCCGGAGGATGTGCCGTCGATCCAGAAGCGCATCATCCGCGCCGCCCGTCTGGCCGGCAAGCCGGTGATCGTCGCCACCCAGATGCTGGAATCGATGATCTCGGCCCCCGCCCCGACGCGGGCCGAGGCGTCCGACGTCGCCACCGCGGTGTTCGACGGCGCCGATGCCGTCATGCTGTCGGCGGAGACCGCGTCGGGCGAGTATCCGGTGGAAGCGGTGTCGATCATGGACCGCATCGCGCGGCGGGTGGAAGGCGATCCGCTGTACCGCGGGTTGATGGACGCTCAGCATGCCGATCCGGAACAGACGGAATCGGACGCCATCACCGCCGCCGCCCGGCAGGTCGCCCATACGGTGAAGGCGGCGGCCATCGCCACCTTCACCACCAGCGGCTCCACCACGCTGCGGGCGGCGCGCGAGCGGCCGGAGGTGCCGATCCTCTGCCTGACCGAAAACCCCGCCATCGCGCGGCGGATGGTGCTGGCCTATGGCGTCCACGCGGTGCTGACGGAGGATGTGCAGAGCTTCTCCGACATGGTGCACAAGGCGGCCCGGCTGGCCTATGTCCACGGGCTGGCCGAGGAAGGGCAGCGGCTGGTCATCACCGCCGGCGTGCCGTTCGGCATGCCGGGATCGACCAACGTCCTGCGCATCGCCTGGGTCGAGCCGCCGAGCCGTCTGAACCGCGAGCGTGATGACCGCGAGCGCCAGCCGATGGCCTTCGCCGACGCCTGAGTCGGGAGCCAAATCCAACCGGAGCGGTGCGGCTTTCCGGCCGCCCTGCCCCCGGTTCGGATCGCACCTTTCGCAGGCCGCCAAGCTTCCGATCCGAACAAAGGGCGGCTTGGCAAAGTACCAAACATATGATTGCTCGGCCTTGCGGCCTATCGACTTCTGTAGCCTTGACATCGATCAAATAAAGATAGCTTTTTAGATAACTACCGGACGTTGCCGGGCGCCAGCCGGTGCCCGACCACCGCAGTCGGGGTTTCCCCCTTCTTGAACCCGTCCGGTGGAGCGGGCAATCAGGAAGACCGGCGGTCGGGTGTTGCAGGAGAGCTGTTGGATGTCGATCGAACTGGCCGGGCTTTGTTTCACGTCGGCGTCCGGCCTGCCGTTCTCCCATGACCATTGGCTGGTGGCGCTGTCCTATGCCGTCGCCGCCTTCGCCTCCTACTCCGCGCTCGACATGGCGGAACGGATGCACCGGACCGCCGGGGTCGCCCGCATCATGTGGCAGGGCTGCGCCGCGGCGGCGCTGGGCGGCGGCATCTGGGCGATGCACTTCATCGCCATGCTGGCGCTGACCATCGACACGCCCGTCGCCTACGACCCGATGAAGACCCTGCTGTCGCTGGTGACGTCGGTCTCC
Source organism: Azospirillum sp. TSH20 (assembly GCF_003115935.1). Lineage (NCBI taxonomy): Bacteria > Pseudomonadati > Pseudomonadota > Alphaproteobacteria > Rhodospirillales > Azospirillaceae > Azospirillum > Azospirillum sp. TSH20. The sequence goes on along the minus strand of NZ_LGQU01000105.1, from coordinate 11,914 downwards.
TTCGTCGCCATCGGCTTCCGCATCATCCAGGGCCGCCGGTCGCCGGCCGCGATCGCTGCGGCCGGCAGCATCGTCGGGCTTGGGGTGGCGGCGATGCATTATCTCGGCATGGCGGCGATGGTGCTGCCGGCCCGGATCGCCTACCAACCCGGTCTGTGGAGCCTGTCGGTCGCCATCGCCATGGCGGCGGCGACCGCGGGGCTGTGGCTGTCCACCCGCATCCACCACCGTCTGCGCGACCGCGTGCTGGCCGCCCTGGTGATGGCGGTCGCCGTCTGCGGCATGCATTACACCGGCATGGCCGCCCTGGTGGTGCAGGTCGACCCGATGTTGATGCCGGCGGACGGCGCGCTGGCGGATGGGGTGTCGAGCGGACCGCTGGCCGCAGCGGTGGCGATCGGCAGCTTCGGCCTGCTGCTGCTGGCGCTGGTCTCCACCGCCGCCGACCGCCGGATCTCCGCCGCCGCCGCACGCGAGGCCGCCGCCCTGCGCATCGCCAACATGGAGTTGCAGGCCGCCCGCCTGCAGCTGGAGGCGACCCAGCGCGAGATCATCCGCCGCCTGTGCAGCGCCGGGGAGTTCCGCGACAACGAGACCGGCCAGCATGTGGCGCGCATGGCGCAGATCGCGCATCATCTGGCCCTGTCGGCCGGCTGCGCGCCGGGGTTCGCCGCACAGCTGCTGGAGGCGGCGCCGCTGCACGACATCGGCAAGATCGGCATCCCCGATCATGTGCTGTTGAAGGCCGGGCGGCTCGACGCCCAGGAGTGGGTGACCATGCGCCAGCATGCGGTCATCGGCCAGCGGCTGTTGGGCGGCAGCGGGCTGCCCCTGCTCGACCTCGCCGCCGAGATTGCCGGGACCCACCACGAGAAATGGGACGGCACCGGCTATCCCGCCGGCCTGCGCGGCACCGACATCCCGCTGTCCGGCCGCATCGTCGCCATCGCCGACGTGTTCGACGCCCTGCTGTCCGCGCGCCCCTACAAGGAGCCCTGGCCGCTGGAGGCCGTCGTCGCCCACATGCGCGAGCAGGCCGGCCGCCATTTCGACCCGGACCTGGTGACGGTCTTCCTCGGCCGGCTCGACGCCATGCTGGAGATCCGCAGCCGCTTCGTCGACGAGGGGGCCGCACCGCAGCTTTTGTCACAGTCGGACGCCGCCGAGTGAGTATCGGGGTTTTCCCCTATGGAGTCCCTTGAAAACAGTCGATCCCGGCCGTCGATGTTCTGGAAACGCTTCACAATTACCGCGACTGAATTGGCAAGAACCGCCATCCGCCATTAACTTTTTCTTCGGCGATACAGGAATAAGCGTGTGATCCGGCCCTTTTCACGCCGGACATCGCCATCCTTATCGATCCGGGACAATGCACCAAACCCTGAGCGCCGAGTTCGACTTGCTCCCGGACCGCAAGCCCGCGCGGATCAACGCGATCTACGACGCGATCCCGGTGGGGATTGCGTTTCTCGACCGCCAGCTCCGCTGCCTGCGGATGAACCGGCGCATGGGGGCGCTGGCGGGACTTCCCGCGACCGCCGCGACGGGACTGCCCTTCATCGATGTCTGGCCGGAGGCGGAGGACGCGCTGCTGGCCGCCGCATCGCTCGCCCTGGCCGGCACGGTGGTGGAGAACATCGCCCTGACCGGTCCCCTCACCGGTGCGGAGCGGGCGCTGGTCGCCAGCCTGCATCCTCACAGCGATGGAAATGGGGACGGCGCCGCCCTGCTCTGCATCGTGGAGGACCGGACCGCGTTGCGGCGGTGCGAGGCCGAGCTGCGCCACTTCAAGGAGCTGCGCCGCCAGACGCTGGAACTGAGCGACCTGTATCCATGGTACGGCGCCCCGGACGGCACGCCGCGCACGACCCGGCGCTGGCGCGAGCGCACCGGTCTCGGCGCGGCGGATGTCGCGACGCCGCAGGGCTGGATCGCGGCGCTCCACCCCGACGACCGTGCGCCCTTCGAGGCCGCCTGGACCTGCAGCCTGACCGGCGGTGCCGCGCTGGAGATCGACCTGCGCCTGCGCGTTGCCGGGGACGGAGTACCGGGCAGCGAGTATCGCTGGTTCCGTCGCCGCGCCGCCGCCCAGCGCGACGCGGAGGGACGCATCGTCCAGTGGCACGGCACCGACGAGGACATCCACGAACGCCGCCTTGCCGAAGACGCCCTGCGCGAGAGCGAGGACCATTACCGCCATTCGGTCGAGCTGAACCCGCAATTCCCCTTCACCCTCGATGCCGACGGCCGGCTGCTGGAGGTCTCGTCGCGCTGGCGCGCCCTGGTCGGGCTGAGCCACGAGGAGACGCTGGGGCATGGATGGATGCGCGCCGTCCATCCCGACGACCTGGACGGCGCCCGGCAGAATTGGGCCGACGCCATCGCCAGCGGCGTCCGCATCGACAACGAAAAGCGCATCCGCATGGCCGACGGCAGCTACCGCTGGTTCCGCGCGCGCGCCACCGCACGCCGCGACGCCACCGGCCGGGTCGTCCGCTGGTACGGTTCGACCGAGGACATCCACGAACGCAAGATGACCGAGGCGGCCCTGCGCGAAAGCGAATCCTTCGCCCGCCAGATCCTGGACAACAGCCCGGAATGCGTGAAGGTGCTGGACATGGAGGGGCGGCTGACCTTCATGAACATTCCCGGCGTCCGCCTGATGGAGCTGGACAGCTTCGAGTGCCTGAAGAACCAGCCCTGGGAGGCCAACTGGCCGGAGGAGCGCCGGCCGCAGCTGCGCGCGTCGATCGACATCGCGAAGCGGGGCGGCACCGGGCGTTTCCTCGGCTTCTGTCCGACGGCCAAGGGCACGCCGAAATGGTGGGACAATCTGGTCTGCCCCCTGCCCGGCGCCGACGGACGGCCACAGCGGCTGCTCGCCATTTCCCGCGACGTCACCGACATCCAGATGGCCCGGCAGGCGCTGGAGGAGACCACCGCGCTGTTGTCCGGCGTGCTGGAAAGCACCACCGACGCCGTGGTGTTCATCGACCGCGACTGGCGCATCACCTACCGCAACCCGGCCGCCGCCGCCATTCATGAGGGCCGCGGCATCCGGCTGGGCGACGCCTTCTTCGACGCCTTCCCGCAGCAGACCGAAAGCCGCAGCCTGTCCCGCAAGGCGATGGCCGACCAGACGCCGGTCGTCTTCGAGGAATTCGTCACGGCTCTCGGCCAATGGACGGAAATCCACGCCTTCCCGACCGCGCAGGGACTGTCCGTCTTCTTCCGCAACGTCACCGAACGCCGGCGGGTGGAGGAGGAGCGGCGCGCCGCCCAGGAGAAGATCGCCCAACTCGCCCGGCTGGATTCGCTGACCGGCCTGTCCAACCGGCTCTATTTCCAAGAGCGGCTGGAACAGGCGCTGCGCGAGGCGCCCGACGAGGGCGTGATGGCGGTCCATTACATCGACCTCGACCAGTTCAAGGCCGTCAACGACACGCTGGGCCACCATGCCGGGGACGCGCTGCTGCGGCAGGTGGCCGGCCGGCTGCACGGCTGCATCGGCGCAGGCGACCTCGTTTCCCGCTTCGGCGGCGACGAGTTCGCCGTCCTGCAGCCCAACCTGTGGGGACCGGCGGAGGCGGAGGATCTCGCCCGCTGCATCATCTCGGCGCTGGCCGAGCCGATCGAGATCGACGGCGCCCAGGTCCGGACCGGAACCAGCATCGGCATCGCCCTGTCCCGGCGCGACGGCGTCGAAGCCGACGCGCTGCTGAAGGCGGCCGACATCGCGCTCTACCGCGCCAAGGCCGACGGCCGCAACACCCACCGCTTCTTCGCGCCCGAGATGGCGGAGCGGCTGAAATCCTTCCACGACCTGAAGCTGGGACTGCACGAGGCGCTGCGGCAGGGCGAGTTCGAGCTGCATTACCAGCCGCTGGTCTGCACCGGCGAGTCCCGCATCCGCGGGTTCGAGGCGCTGATCCGCTGGCGCCGCCCCGGCCGCGGCCTGATCCGCCCGGCCGACTTCATCCCCGTCGCGGAGGAAACCGGCCTGATCGGCCCGATCGGCGAGTGGGCCCTGCGCGAAGCCTGCCGCGAGGCGACGCGCTGGCCCGACGGCATCGGGATCAGCGTCAACGTGTCCTCCGTCCAGTTCCGCGACAAGGGGCTGGTGGAGTCGGTGCGCCAGGCGCTGGCCGACACCGGGCTGGCACCGGAGCGGCTGGAGCTGGAGATCACCGAGTCCGTCCTGCTGCAGGACGACGACGCCAATCTCGGCACCCTGCGCGAGCTGCGGGCTCTCGGTGCGCGGATCGTCATGGATGATTTCGGCACCGGCTATTCGGCGCTGGGCTATCTCTGCCGCTTCCGCTTCGACAAGGTGAAGATCGACCGCAGCTTCGTCGCCAACCTGCCGCGCTGCGACGGCTCCACCGCCGTGGTGCAGGCGGTGGCCGGGATGGGCCGCAACCTGGGCATCGTCATCACCGCCGAGGGGGTGGAGGAGCAAACCCAGCTCGACGCCGTCCGCCGGCTGGGCTGCCATGAGGCGCAGGGCTATCTGTTCTCCCGCCCGGTCCCGGCGGCGGAGGTGCCGGCGCTGATCGCGCGGCTCCAGGACGAGGGCTGAACCATCCAGGAATCCGGGCGGACCGCAACGCCTTCCGGTGACGGCTGTTCTGGTACGGGAACGCATCCTGCCAGGACACCGCCCCGCCAGGACACCGATCCGGAGGACCACATGGCCAAGACCACCACCGACCACGACGAGATCCGCCGCTGGGCCGAAAGCCACGGCGGCAAGCCGGCCGTCGTCCGCAGCACCCATGACGAGGCGCATGGAAGCGGCAAGAAGAGCCGCAAGACAGGCGTCGGCCTGCTGCGCCTGATGTTCCCCAAGGCCCGCCAGTCCGACCATGGCGAGCTGGAGGAAATCGACTGGAACGAGTTCTTCCAGCAGTTCGAGGACTCCAAGCTCGCGCTGCTCTACGAGGAGGACTCCAACTTCAACAAGCTGATCGGCCGCGATACCGCGGAAAAGCGCGAGCATGGCGACCACAAGGCGGCACGCCATTGACCGGCATACGACCGGCCGCCCCGCCCCTCTCCCACTCAAACGCGTAATGGATATCGAAGGGAACGCCCTGCAGGACGTTCCCTTTTCTCTTTCGTCAGCCCTTTATCGGAGGTTCCGCCCGTGCCCGACGCCAGCGATACCCGCCTGAACCAGGATGAGCGGGACGAGGTCAAGGAACGCTCCAACCCGCCGGCGCTGATCCTGCACGAAGCCATTCGCCTGGAGGGGCAGGAGGAGCTGAAGCGCCCGACCTCCTCCCTGCTGTGGTCGGGTCTGGCGGCCGGGCTGTCGATGGGCTTCTCGATGGTGGGCGAGGCGCTGATGACGACCCATCTGCCGGACGAGCCGTGGCGGCCGCTGATCGCCAGCTTCGGCTATTGCTTCGGCTTCCTGATCGTCATTCTGGGGCGCCAGCAGCTGTTCACCGAGAACACGCTGACGGTGATCCTGCCGCTGCTGCATCGCTGGTCGACCGATACCCTGATGAAGGTGGTGCGGCTGTGGGCGCTGGTCTTTGCCGCGAATATCGTCGGCACTCTGCTGTTCTCCGCCTTCGCCGCCGGGACGGAGGCCTTTTCCCCGCAACTGCGTGCCGCCTTCGTCGAGCTGGGCACGACCGCGGCGCGATCCGGATTCACGACGACGCTGCTGCACGGGGTGCTGGCCGGCTGGCTGATCGCGCTGCTGGTCTGGATCACGCCGTCGGTCGGGCAGGCGCGCTTCTTCGTGATCGTCGCCCTGACCTGGCTGATCGCGCTGGGCAAGTTCGCCCATGTCATCGCCGGCTCGGTCGAGGTGTCCTTCGCCGCGATGTCCGGCGAGATCGGCTGGGACCGCTACGCCTTCGACTTCCTGCTGCCGTCGCTGATCGGCAACGTGCTTGGCGGAGTCGGGATGGTGGCGCTGATCAACCACGCGCAGGTGCGGCAGGACCAGTGAGGGGGAGGTGAGTTCTTGATCTCTACCTGCAATGAATTCTTGCGGCAGAGTGGTGGAGTATGTTTTGATTTGCATTAGCGGTATGCAGAAAATGATTGAGCATACTGCGCACAACGCCGGATGGCGTCGAATTCCCAATGAAGGAGTAGACTATGATTGCAGGCTATACATCTCAACTCTCCTATCTTTTTAGCGGTCAGCAGAGTTACGCTGCTCACGGCATAATGGGCCTTGGACTGCCGCAAACAACACCGCCGATTAGCGACGCAGAACGGAAAAGAAAAATGCTTGCAGACGCTCTACTTGGCCCGTCTCCCTATTTCCCTCCAGCCGTCTACGGTCAGCAAGACACAAATGCGCAAATAGCAGTCGCGGCCGAATTCCACGTTGACCTCGCTCTATCAGTATCAAAGTACTGGAAATAAATTGACACTGGGCGTCCCAAGGGCGCCCAGTACCTTACATCAACACCTTAAGCTTCCCGGCCTGCCGTACCTAAATCCTTCGCACGCTCTAACAATCGACTTATTGCGTGATCTACATTTGCGGCGTTGAAGCCTCATTAGCAGAAGAATTCGGGGATTTGCGAGGCACCAAAACGAAAAGGGCCTAGCCGCTGAAGCGGCTAAGCCCTTGAATTCGTGGCGGACCCGACGAGATTCGAACTCATGACCTCTGCCTTCGGAGGGCAGCGCTCTATCCAGCTGAGCTACGGGTCCATCGCTGGTGGAGGCGCAACATAGCCTAAGGTCTGCGGGGACGCAAACACTAAAATCGCTGTTTTTTCGGCGGCTTGCAGAGGCCGCTTCCATCCCCATGACCGCTGCCTTCGGAGGGCAATGCTCACGCCGTAAGGCCGTATGGAAACGTTTCCATTCTTCACGAAACCGTTTTCACGGCGTCACGCGATTGCAACACGCCGCCGCCACTCTGCAGCCGCACCGGATCGACGGGTGCGGGAACAGGGATGATGGACGGCAGATGGATGGCGGGATGACGGATCGGCGGACCATGGACCGGGTGGCGACGATCCGCGACGTGGCGGCGCTCGCCGGGGTGTCGATCGCCACTGTGTCGCGCGTCCTCAACGGCAGCGGCAACGCCACGCCGGAAACCATGGAGAAGGTGCGCGCCGCCGCCTCCGACCTGTCCTTCCGGCCCAGCACCATCGGACGCAGCCTGAAGGCGGCGCGCACCCGCACCGTCGGTGTGCTGGTGCCGTCGCTGACCAACCCCGTCTTCGCCGAAAGCGTCGCCGGCATCCAGGACGCGGCGGCGGAGGTTGGGTACAGCGTGCTGATCGCCTCCACCGACTATGATCCGGCCCGCGAATCGCGCGCCATCGAAGGGCTGCTATCGAACCGTGTTGAAGGGCTGGTGCTGACCGTCGCCGATGCCGATCGCAGCGGCTCGCTCGATACGCTGGACGAGGTGCGGCTGCCCTATGTGCTGGCCTACAACCAGCCGGAACGGGCACCGCGCGCCCATGTGTCGGTCGACAATGTCGCCGCCTCCCGCGCGGTGGTGGAGCGGATGGCGGAGCTGGGACACCGGCGCATCGGCATGATCGTCGGGCGCTTCCGCCAGTCCGACCGCTCGCGCCGGCGCCATGCCGGCTGGCTGGCGGCGCTGGCCGATGCCGGGTTGCCGCCGGGGCCGGTGGTGGAGGTCGATTTCAACGAATTGCGGCTGGCCCACCGGCTGGCCCCCCATCTGGAGGGGGCGGAGCGGCCGACGGCCTTCTTTGCCTCCAACGACATGCTGGCGCTCGCCACCATCCGGGCGCTGCGCGACCTCGGCCTGTCGGTGCCGGACGATGTTTCGGTCTGCGGATTCGACGGCATCGAGGTCGGACGGCTGATGGCGCCCAGCCTCGCCACGCTGGTGCAGCCGGCCCGCGCCATGGGCGCCACCGCCTTCGAATGTTTGCGCACCGGCTTTTCCGGCGAGCGGCAAGGCCGCGCCGTGATGCTGCCATTCACCCTGCGTCCGGGCGAATCGCTCGGCGCCGCACCGTCAAAATCCTCTTAAGCGCTTCCCGAACGGAGACACACGCCATCATGTTCAAGCCGTTCCTGCTCGGCGCCGCCTTCGGTGCCGTCTCGCTGGTTGCCGCCTTTTCCGCAACGGTCGCACCCGCCATGGCGGCGGAGCAGACCGCCATCTGCTACAACTGCCCGCCGGAATGGGCCGACTGGGCGTCGCAGCTGAAGGCGATCAAGGCCGATCTCGGCATCGCCGTGCCGTTCGACAACAAGAACTCCGGCCAGTCGCTCTCCGCCATGCTGGCGGAAAAGGACAAGCCGGTGGCCGACGTCGTCTATCTCGGCGGGCCGGTGGGCATCCAGGCCAAGGCGGCCGGCATCGTCACCCCCTACAAGCCGGCGGCCTGGGCCGAAATCCCCGACGGGATGAAGGACGCCGACGGCAACTGGTTCGCCATCCACAGCGGCACGCTGGGCTTTTTCGTCAACACCGAGGCGCTGGGCGGCAAGCCGGTGCCGCAGAGCTGGGCCGATCTGCTGAAGCCCGACTATTCGGGCATGGTCGGCTATCTCGACCCGACCAGCGCCGCCGTCGGCTATGTCGGCGCGGTGGCGGTCAACCAGGCGCTGGGCGGCGATTACGGCAGCTTCGACAAGGCCATCGGCTGGTTCAAGGACCTGCAGAAGAACCAGCCCATCGTGCCGAAGCAGACCTCCTACGCCCGCGTGCTGTCGGGCGAGATTCCGATCCTGATCGACTACGACTTCAACGCCTACCGCGCCAAATACACCGACAAGGCGCCGGTCGCCTTCGTCATCCCCAAGGAAGGCACGGTGTCGGTCCCCTATGTGATGGCGCTGGTCAAGAACGGCCCGAACCCGGAAAACGGCAAGAAGGTTCTGGACTACGTCCTGTCGGACAAGGGCCAGACCCTGTGGGCCAACGCCTTCATGCGCCCGGTCCGCGCCGAGGCGATGTCGCCGGAGACCGCGGCCAAGTTCCTGCCGGCCGCCGACTATGCCCGCGCCAAGCCGGTGGACATGGTGCGCATGGCCGAGGCGCAGAAGGGCTTCATGGACCGCTATCAGGCGGAGGTGAAGTGAGCGCCTGCGTGCAGGACGCTCACCTTCCCCACCGGCCGGCGGCGAGTCCGTCGGCCGGTGGGGGTTGTGCGGGCGAACCGCTGCGGCTGGCGGCCCTGCTGGCGCCGGCGGCGGCGGTGTTCGCGGCCTTCTTCCTGCTGCCGCTGGTCCGCCTGATCCTGATCGGCGCCGGCGGGGCGGAGGGATGGAGCGCCTATCTCACCACGCTGGCCGATCCCGGCCATCTCGACAGCCTGCTCTCCACGCTGGCGCTGTCGGCGGGGGTGACCCTGGTGACGCTGGCGGTGTCCACCGTCGCCGGGCTGTTTCTGGTGCGGCACCGCTTCCCCGGCCATGCCCTGCTGGTGGCGCTGCTGACCTTCCCGCTGGCCTTTCCCGGCGTGGTCATCGGCTTCATGGTCATCATGCTGGCCGGACGGCAAGGGCTGATCGGCACCATCACCCAGGCGCTGACCGGGGGGAAGCTGGTGTTCGCCTATTCGATGGCCGGGCTGTTCCTCGGCTACGTCTATTTCTCGATCCCGCGCGTCATCCTGACGGTGATGGCGGCGGCGGAGAAGCTGGACCCGCGGCTGGAGGAAGCGGCGCGGTCGCTGGGAGCGGCCCCGTGGCGGGTGGTGGCCGACGTGATCCTGCCGGCGCTGAAGCCGGCGCTGATCTCGGCCGGCGCGCTGTGCTTCGCGACCTCGATGGGCGCGTTCGGCACCGCCTTCACGCTCGCCACCCGGATCAATGTGCTGCCGATGACGATCTATACGGAATTCACGCTCCAGGCGAACATCGCGGCGGCGGCAGCGCTCAGCGTCCTGCTCGGCCTCATCACCTGGGCTGCCCTGGCGGTGGCGCGCAGCGTCGCCGGCACCTCCGTTGCGGCGGCGGGGTGACGGGCGATGCACAGTCTGTCGAATCGCCGGGGCTGGGGGTTCTGGCTGCAATTGGGCTTCACCCTGCTGGTCTGCGCCCTGCTGACCGTGCCGATGGTGATGTCGATGCTGGCCGGGCTGACCGCCAACTATTTCATCGGCTTGAAGAGCGGCCTGACCCTGCGCTGGGTCGATGAGGTGCTGCGGGTCTATTCCGGCACCATCCTGCTGTCATTGCAGATCGCCTTCGCCTGTCTCGCCTGCACGCTGGTGCTGGGCGTACCGGCGGCCTATGCGCTGGCGCGCCGTCCCGGCCGGATCGCGCGGCTGGTGGAGGAGATGCTGATGATGCCGGTCGCAATCCCCGGCCTCGCCACCGCGCTGGCGCTGATCGTCACCTATGGCGGCGTCGGGGATCTGCGGAGCAGCTGGCTGTTCATCCTGATCGGCCATGTGCTGTTCACCCTGCCCTTCATGGTCCGCGCCGTACTGGCGGTGATGGGCGCCATCGACCTGACCACGCTGGAGGAGGGAGCGGCCAGCCTCGGCGCCGGCTTCCTGCGCCGCTTCTTCACGGTGGTGCTGCCCAACTGCCGCTCCGGCATCCTGGCCGGGTCGTTGATGGTGCTGACCTTGTCGGTCGGCGAGTTCAACCTGACCTGGCTGCTGCACACGCCGCTGACCAAGACGCTGCCGGTCGGGCTGGCCGACAGCTACGCCTCGCTGCGGATCGAGATCGGCAGCGCCTACACCCTCGTCTTCTTCGTGATGATCGTGCCGAGCCTGATCCTGCTGCAGGGTCTGGCCAAGCGCGGCCGTCCGTCCGTTTGAGGCCACTCCCAGATGCCCGACAGCTTCCACCTCGACGCCGTGCCGATCCGCCTGGAGCGCTGCGGCAAGACCTTCGCCGGCGGCGCCCGCGCTCTGGAGCCGCTGGACCTGACCATCCGCGGCGGCGAGACCGTCGTCTTCCTGGGCCCAAGCGGCTGCGGCAAGACCACGACGCTGCGCATCATCGCCGGGCTGGAGAGCCCCGATCCCGGCGGCCGCGTGCTGTTCGGCGAGGAGGACGTGACCGCCCTGCCGATCGAACGGCGCAATGTCGGCATGGTGTTCCAGAGCTACGCCCTGTTCCCCAACATGACGGTGGCGGAGAACGTCGCCTACGGTTTGAAGGTGCGCAAAGTTGCCCGGCCCGAGCGCGCCCGCCGGGTGGAGGAGATGCTGGACCTGATGCATCTCGGCGAGTTCGCCGGGCGGCGGATCGACCAGCTCTCGGGCGGGCAGCGGCAGCGGGTGGCCTTGGCCCGCGCGCTGGTGGTGCGGCCGCGCGTGCTGCTGCTGGACGAGCCGCTGACGGCGCTCGACGCCAAGCTGCGCGACAGTTTGCGGCTGGAGATCGACCGGCTGCTGCGCGGGCTGGGCATCACCGCCGTCTACGTCACCCACGACCAGGGCGAGGCGATGGCGTTGGGCGACCGCATCGTGGTGATGGCCAAGGGGCGGGTGGCGCAGGTCGGCACGCCGCGGGAGATCTACTATCAGCCGGCCGACGGCTTCGTCGCCGACTTCATCGGCACCATGAACCGGCTGGGCGGGACGGTGCGCGGTGGGACGCTGTCCATCGGGGCGGCGACGCTGCCCTGGACCGGGCCGGAGGGCGCGGTGGAGCTGCTGGTCCGGCCGGAGGATCTGGCGCTGGCCGGCGAAGCCGATGGGCATCTGGGCGGCACCGTCGCCGCCGCGGTGTTCCTGGGCGACCGCACCCGGCTGGTGGTGGAGGCGGCGGATGGGCCGGCGCTGACGGTGGACACCCTGGGGCGCAGCGAGTTGGGGCGTGGCGACCGGGTGTGGCTGCGCGTCGATCCGGCGCGAGTGCTGGCGGTGCCGTGAGGTTCTTCGATGCGGAGTTAGACCCCCACCTAACCTCCCCCGCTCTCAGCGGACCTACGGTCCGCCTGCCGCGTCAGCACAAAGCATAGCTTTGTGCGAGAGCT